>JACOZM010000009.1 GCA_016181345.1 Candidatus Woesearchaeota archaeon | reverse complement strand
CTGACATCTTTTGCATCCTTTCTGCTACATCTTTTATCGTGTCCGCCCTTTTTTTTGCCATGTCGCTATATATCAAACCATCAGGCTTTGTAACCAAGAAATCCTTTAATTCTAATACGGCTCTCCTCACTTTTTTCAGCTTCTCTTGAGCTTGTACTCTTCTTTTAGCATCTGCTTCAATTTGTGCTAAGACTTCTTTCCATGTTTTAGGGCGCTTTCCAGATATTTCTAGTCCTTCTGGAACTGGCGGATGGTTTTCATTTTCTTGATAGACGATTGCTTGTCTGCGAAGCTTCTCCGTGCTCTTTTTCGCGGCAGAATTATGGGTTATAGCTGCGGTTAATGCTCCAAGCAAGGCTAGGATAATTACTGCTAGTTTAGGCTTCTTAAAGATTTTTCTTACTCCTTTAAACATTATTACCTACTCCACTAAAATCCCTACCTTTCCCGGCCAAGCTGATTTGGCTTTCTGCTCTGAAGAATCTTCTCCGCAAATGATTTCTACAATACATCCAAATTCTTTTTCTAAGAACTGTTTTGCATCTCTCATAACTACTAATTCCTCTTCCTGTGATGTAACTAAGGAAGGGAGCTTAGAAGCATCCTTAATGACTGCCTGAACAATCTTTGCTATGTCTTTGCCTTTTACTTTCAAGCTTTCAATCTCTAATACTTTTTTCATGACTTCTCCTATATCTCTCGTCACATTAATCTCTTTTGCCAGGAAAGAAAATAGTTCATAAAGCCAGGATTCAGCGATAAAGAGAGTAAATTTTTGTGGTTTTTCTATCTTCGCTAACTTCACGACATTTCTCATCCCTTCTAAAGTGTTTTTGACTAATTCTTCTCCTGCTTCTGACTTTAAATCTATCTTGTTAGAATGAACTTCCGGCCATGAGGAAGAAGACACTAATTCTACCTTGCTTTCATTTTCTTCTTTCTCTTCTTTTCCATTCAAATGCAACTCATAAATCTCTTCGCTTAAATGCGGAGTAATCGGGTTCATTAACGTACACCAAATCTCTAAGGCTTCTGAGATTGTTTTGAAATGATGCCCTCCTCGTCGCACATACCATCGAAAATCATCATACATGATAAAATAAACTTTTGCTGCCAGTTCTCGTAAATCATATCTCTCCATACTTGTATTTATTTCTTTTAAATAATGATTAAATCTAGAGATAAGCCAATGATTGAGATGAGTTTCTGTTTTCTCTCTTCCATCACTATTCTTTGATAATAACGTTAATTCCGTAGCCAAAGTATAAACTCGTTCTAAAGCATTTTTGTAATTCATTGCTACATCTTCTTCCCAGACAACATCAACATGCGGAGAACCAATATGAGCATAATATAATCTCATTGCATCTACTCCAAATTTCTCTATCGCTTTTGGAATCGGTTCAGCTCCTCCTTTGCTTTTGCTGATCTTTGATCCTTTACCGATAACCCACCAATTGACAAAAATTCCTCTTGGCCATTTTTCTTCTGGAAGGATCGCTACGTGGTTCATCAAAAAGACTGGAAAATGAACAGTCTTGTGCTCTTTCCCCCCCAGGTTCATATTTAACGGATAAAAATAGTCAAATTCATCTTTGATCGGCTTCCATTTTTCTTTTTTAGAGATATTCTCATTGCCGTTTTTTTCTCCACCATTCTTTTCTGTCAGCCCATCTTCCTTGCCTAAATAAACGTAGTCGAAGAATTCTTCCGTTAATTCCTCAGGAGTAAGACTTCCATTATTCACATATTTAGAGACAATGTAATATGCAGGATAAAGAGTAGAATCACTAATGGGTTCGATCGTCCATTTTTTATCGAACGGAAATTTGCTTCCTAGCCAATTCCCTAGTCTTGCGCAGGCTCTATCTTGAAACCAATCCAAGACTGAAGGCATATTATCGTGGTATTCTTGAGGAAATATTTTCATCTCTTTGGCTTGCTCTTTACTTCTTTCGGTTAATTCTGGATCAGAATATTTGATGAACCATTGATCGTCAATTTTTTTGATGACAACTGGACTTCCGCACCGGCAGACTACTTCTTCACTTAAGTCATAGAACATAACTGCATCATTACCCTTTACCAATCTTTCCTTAAGATACTCCTGACATCTTGGAACATCCATTCCAGAACAAACCCCGCAATTTTCTTTCATAATCCCTTCTCTAAAAACTCTTTTATTTAACTCAGACTTAGCAAGTTCTACTTTATCAGTTTCATCAGACGACTTAATGTCAAATTCTTTTCCAATTTCCTCTCCTAAATTATCTCCCATTCCCGGAACACTTATGATAGAAATAGGTTTAAGTCTAGACACCACTTCTTTATCCAAACCATACTCATCTAAAATGTTCATATTAGAATGAATCATTTTTAATTCAAATAAATCTACGGGATCCTCTAATGCAGAATAAACAATTCCTGACCCTATACCTGAGTCAATAAATCCTGCAGGAACAACATAAATATCATAATCCACCAGGGGTCCCTTAACCCACTTTCCGATAAGTTCTTTTGGATTAGTTTTACGAATAATCTTAAAATCCTTATACTGATTTTGAATTTTTTCAACAACTTTTTCTCCTACTATCCACTTCTCATCTCCAACTTGAACTTGGACATATTTTCCATTAGGATCAACCCAAAGATGAGTTTGGCCATAAAGTGCATCAGGTCTTGTTGTTCCAGCCATTAAAATTAAATCAGAATCATTCATCCTAAACTTAACCCAAATAAAATCTTTCTTCTCGGCATTTCCACCCTTAGATATATCAGTTTCAGAAGGATCCACTGCTACTGGGCCATCTTTAGGACAAAAAGTAGAAAAATATGGTTTTTGGATGAGTAAATCTTTTTGCTGTAATTTTTTAAACTGCCATTGGATAAATTTTTCATAGTCTGGATATATAGTACAAGTAAACCTATCCCAATCACAAAGAAAACCAAATTTCTTCCAATATTCTTGGACGTAAACATCATTAAAGAATTTGATCACGTCACTTGCATCAGTCAATTCTTGAATCTTTTTTTCTGAACACCCATTATTTTTTAAATATTCTATCCAGGACGCATCTTTTTGCTTGACTTTATTAGCAAAAGCAATGGCTTGATTTCCAGATGCATGTGTTCCAACAGGGAATAAAACCTCTTTCCCTTGTAAGCGTTCATATCGGCAGATAGCATCAGTATAAGAAAATCCTCTCATATGGCCTACGTGTAAGTATCCCGAAATTCCTGGATAGGCAAATATCATCATGAACTTATCTTTATTCTTTTGCACCGTAGCTTTGCCTAACTCTGCTTCTTTCCACTTCTTCTGCCATTTATCCTGAATTTCCGGCCAGTTTACGCTCATTTTATCAGAAATAAGAAAGGTGTTTTTAAAGGTTTTGCACTCATTTAAGGAAGATTTTTCCTCTAATATTCTTTGAAAATAGATTTCTTGGAAGATAATAATAAAACCATTATCAAACTAGGCTTAAACAAGAACAAAACTAGAATTAACCCCTAAAGTAATATAAGCCTCTTTCTTACCTGCATCCTGCTTGATAATAAGCATAAGCCCTAGCAACGGGAGTAAATTGAGGATTTCGATAGTCCATTCCTAATGCTGTGCATAAGTCTTGAGAGTGTCCTATCTGCATGAGTTCTTGCCTAACTCTTTCACGTAGATCGCGGCTTAGTTCCTGTCGTTCAACAAAAGCAACAAGCCGATCTTCACTTTCTCCCCCGGCTGCTTGATAAATATCAGATAAATCCATAATGATCTCCGTATTTCGTTATAAATAAGGCTATTTTTTAAATATTTTGAACTTTTTTTTTAGATTCTAATCTTTGGCTATTTCTCTATTTTTACGGCAATTTTTATAAACAACTAAAATACTCAGTCTTCTAAAAGGGGCTATGCGGATGAAAAACGAGCTTGTCATTAAAATCTTTAGCAGCATTGCGCAAATTCTTGAATTGCAGGAAGTTCCTTGGAAGCCGCAGGCATACCACAAAGTTGTCCGCATCATTGAAGGGCTGACGGAAGATGTTGAAGATATCTACCATCGTGAAGGTTTGCCTGGAATACTCAATCTTTCAGGAGTAGGAGATAATTTAGGGAAAAAGATTGAAGAAATAATTCTTACCGGAAAATTAGAGTATTATGATAAGCTAAAGAAAGAGATAAAAATTGACATCGATGAATTATCCTCTATCCCTACTCTCGGCCCCAAGAAAATAAAATATCTTTACGCAAAATTAAATATTAAGAACGCTGAGGACTTAAAAAAAGCAATCCTTCAGCAGAAACTTCGCGAACTGCCTGGATTTGGAGCAGAAACAGAGAAGAAATTATTGGAAGGAATCGCTTTTATACGCTCGAAGCCTAAACGATTTCTCTATGCTCAGGCTCTTCCTATTGTCGGTGAATTAACTTCAGCATTAAAGAACTTAGAAGGAGTTGATCAAATAGAAGTAGCTGGAAGTTTCCGCCGCGGACAAGAAACGGTAGGTGATTTAGATTTTCTCGTCATCTCAAAAAAACAAGAGATTGTCATGAAACATTTTACATCATTACCTCAGGTTAAGGAAATCATTGCTCATGGATTAACTAAGAGCTCTATCCGTTTGGATAATGGAATGCAGGTTGATCTCCGAGTTGTTAAGAAAAAAGAATTAGGCTCAGCTTTAAATTATTTTATTGGTAGTAAAGCTCATAATGTAGAACTGCGAAAATTAGCCTTGAAGAAAGGGTTTACGCTAAGCGAATACGGGCTGTTTAGGCATACAACCCCAAAACGATGGGTAGCGGGAAGAACTGAAGAGGAGATCTACCATAAATTAAAGATGCAGTACATTCCTCCTGAATTACGAGAAAATACCGGTGAGATCGCAGCAGCCTTACAGCATCATCTTCCAAAATTAGTAACAGTAAAAGACATCAATGGATTATTTCACACTCATACATTATGGAGTGATGGAAATTCCTCGATACTCGAGATGACAAAGAAAGCAGAATTGCTTGGGATGAAATTTATTTCTTTTGCTGATCATTATTCAACGATGGGTATAACAAACCCATTGAATGAAAAAAAATTAGATCAATATTTAAAGGAGATAAGCCATGTACAAAAAACATCAAAGATCAGGATCTTCTCCGGAGCAGAAATTGATATAAATAAGGACGGAGATCTAGTTATTCCTAGACATCGGTTAAAAGATCTTGATGTTGTTATTGCCTCTGTCCATAGCTCATTGCAGATGCGTGAAGAGGAGATAACTTCTCGAATCATGAAGTGTTTAAAGAATTGGGATATTCATATTTTAGGACATCCTACTAACCGTTTGATTCAGGAAAGGCCGCCAATCCAGGCTAATCTCGAGCACATTTTTCAAGAAGCAAAAGATAGGGGAATTTTTTTGGAGATAAACACCCAGCCTAGCCGTTTAGACCTTAATGGCCAGAACATTAGGAAGGCTGGAGAATTAGGCTGTAGATTCACGATATCTCCTGATGCGCATTCTTTGCAGGGGTTGGAGACATTTCCGTTAGGCATTCTTCAAGCAAGACGAGGGTGGCTGAAAAAGAAAGATCTAGTGAACTCCTGGAACATATCAAAGATTGAGAAAGAATTTTCTTTATAGAAAAGAATAGAAAAAATTTTCTTGATAAAAAATAATAAAAAGAGTTCTCCTCATAGAAACGAATATTTACACGGTTTCTACTCTTCTATAATGGTCATTACACATTAATCTAATCTATTTAATCCTTCTATCTCTCTAATCACTATAATCGCTATTCTATTTTTATTATTATCCAATTCTAATCATCAATTATAAGAAGGTCTTTAATATCATAAATAAGATAACTAAGCAGGCTCTTGCCTTAA
>JACOZM010000008.1 GCA_016181345.1 Candidatus Woesearchaeota archaeon | reverse complement strand
ATGTAACTCTTTTGGAATCTTCACTCGCTGATGCTTTATCACCGGCTTAATATTTTTCTCCATCTCTTCAATATCATGGATAGAAAAAGGTTCTCCAAACCCTCGGGCTTTTAGCCATCCATATTTATGAGCAATTTTCTCTGCAGTTTTATGTGCTGATATACTGCCTAAGCTATTTTTTATTGCCCTGATCTCTTCTTCCATAAGGGCGTGAGCGTTTTTCTTGGTAGGAAAAGAAGCTTCACGGATAAATTCCTCTATATTCCCAGAAACAAAGTTTGGAACGTCCTTATTCAGCTTAATTTTATAATACTCTTCTAAGCCATGAGCCAGCCAGATATACGAAGTATTTAGGGTTAATAGCTCATAGACTTCAGCTAATGCCTTAATAGGGTCATTATTTGCCTTAACGCTGCGAACTAATTCCATAATTCTGTTCTTACTTTTTACCTTAAATTCAGCTAAAGATGTAGTTAGATCAAAAATTGACTTTTTTTTCAAGATTGGCGTTAATCGTTGAACCATATCATTCCAGACTTCCTGGCTTTGATACCAATAACCCAGCTGAAATAGCTGTGCTTTTAGACTAAATCCTTTAAATCCAATTGTAGTATAGTACTCTCCTCGATGCCCACCGACAAACAGACTAGCGATAAACGGAGAAAATTCTCTATTCAACCACTTTTCCCAGTGCAAAGTTCTTATTTTTTGTTGAATGGTATGATTCATGTTACGCCCTTTCCTGTCTTTTTCTTCTCTTTATTTTATCCTCTTTACTATTCCCTTATCCGCATCAACTTCCACTAAATCGTTGTCTTTAAAATTCTTAGTAGCATTTTTCAACGAAACAACACAAGGCACACCAAATTCTCTAGCGACGACTGCAGCATGGCATGTTAAACCACCTACTTCTGTAACAAAAGCAGCCGCTTTCTTCATCGCTGGAAGATAATCAACTGTTGTTGCATGAGCGATAAGAACATCTCCTTCCTGGACTTTGCTATTTGCTTCCGGGCTAAGTAAGATTCGTACTCTTCCCATCACTTTTCCATTGTTGGCGCATCGTCCTTGATGCTCATCTAACCCATGTAAATTCTGAGCAGTCTTATTTAAATGCTCAAACAATCGTTGAGCTTCTGAACTCTTGAAGTTATAGCGTATAGACATCTCTGGATCAAATCCCCATCCGCAAATAGTTCCCTTCTCAGCTAATATTTTCTTTGGATCAGTCTTTCCTTGCAAGGAAGTAATAATTTCATCTTCATATAAATCGCGTACCTTAATTATTGGCAATCCTAAACGATGAGAAATTTCCTCATAGATCGGCAGAAGGTAATACCCTGTAAAACTAACCAGATATTCCGCCTCATTGCGCACATCTAAAGCCAACCCAAAATCTATAAAAATCTGCAGATCTTTTTTATCCATGGCATATTTCTTCACAATCTTTTCTACTTCTTTATTTCTTATTGCAGTATAATTTTTTAGGCCTTCATACTCTTTTTTCAGCACGTTCAGTTCTTTTTTTAGCAAATCGTCAATCTGTTTTTCAAAATACTGTTCTTCCCACGGAGTTCCATACGCAAATACGGGCATATACCCATAGCTTTCTTTTAATCTCCTGCCTACTCCAGAGACGGTTTCTTTACCCTGCTTAACATTGATGGCAGCTAAAATGACATCACGCTTTTCCGATAATGTCGTCGAAATTTCCTCTGGTTTCGTTAGTATGAAGAGTGTGTCAAAGTACTCTTTAGAACTTTTTTTGATCCCATATTTTTGCACGAGGATATTTTCCATGACTTGATCCCAATAATCTTCCGCTGTCCAGCCAAATTGGTCATAGACAGTTAAGCGATGGGCCCAGTCACGATTTTTTGAGTAAGCTTTAACCAATTCCTCTGAAGAAATGCTTTGAAGATTCTTTGGATTAATGATAGGAATTTCTTGTTTAGCTTTTATTCGTAATGGGTGAAACGTGCTTAAGATCTTTGCAAGTTGGAGATAATCCTTCTTATTCGTCTCTTTAATAAAACGATACAGCCGTTGAAAATAGTGTTCGGGAAAGTACGCATGCTGCATTCCATCGGGGATAGTTTGAATAATCAGTGTTCCTTTTCCAAATCCAAACAATTCTTTAAAATATTTAGACGTATGCTCTCCATGCCAGCATTCGCTATCCGCAGGAGATAAAAACCATTTCCCCATCTTCTTTATTGGTATATGATAATAGTCATCAAGCATGGTATTTAACCTCTATCGTGTTCTTCTAGGCTGTTCATGATTAGGGGTTTACTTTCCTCACAATCCCCTTCTCTGCATCAACTTCAACTATATCTCCATCTTTAAAGACTTTTGTAGCTATCTTTGTTCCAATGACGCAGGGCTTGTTCATTTCTCTAGCTACGATAGCAGCATGGCAGGTTATGCCTCCTTCATCGGTTACAATGGCCAGAGCTTTCTGCACTGCCACGACAAATTCAGGAGTTGTCATTGAAGCAATTAAAATAAAGTCATGCGTTTCATTTTGGATATCCTGCGGGTTTCTTAACACTCTAGCTCTGGCTTTGGCATATCCTGGATGAGCGCACCTACCAATTAATTCCGACACTTCTTTTTCTTTCTCCCCCGTAATTTCCCTGGCCATCTTTTCTGCTTCGAGATCATATAGTATTCTCATTACATCTTTCTCCAGGTAAATGACACAAAAATCCATTCTTTTCTTAATGACATCTGAAAAATCTTTACCTTCTAAAGGTTCCTTTATTTCATCTCTGAACAGAAATTTTACTGTCAACATGCTTAACTGAGCGCGTTTTCCCAGTTCAGTAAAAAACGGGTAGAGTTGATAATATCCATAATTTAAAGCCCCGCGCACAAAATCCTTGTAATAAACACATTCCTGCAGGCATTCCATGAGATTTAATTCTTCTTGATTGAATTTCAGCTCTTGTTTTATTCTTTCTTGCTCAAAGGCCAAATCTCTACCTAATGATTTCATCTTTTCTAAAGTTTTTTTCGCTTCTTCTGGATTTTTAGCTATTCTTCTGATCCTATGCAGGTAATATTCCTGGTTATGGGGCTCTTCGTCATAATATCCGCAGGGGATCCAGGAGAATTTTTTTCTATGCTCATCAATTAAGTTCTGATCTTTTGAAGATAAGTTATTGAAGTTTACTTTTCGCTTTAAGAGAGTAAAAGCAAGATTAAATAAGGCCAACTCTTCTTCTCCATTAAAACTTTCTTTGGTAGTAGAAGTTAAGACGATGAGGTAATGTTGAAGTTTTTCTACCGGAACTTTTCCTCGTAAGATCCTTTCAAATTCAGGAACTCCTCGGTGAATGATCATCCGAATAAAGGCTGCAAATGACCCTGCACCAAGATGAAGCTGATAAAATTGATCTAATATCTTCAGCAATTCTTTATTGGATAATTGTTTTAAATCCTTTCTAGCTACTACTTCGGAAAATGATCTCCACATCTGGCATTGGCGGTCTGCCTCTTGAGTCCAATCAACTAGAAAATTTTTCTGCCGTTTACTTTTTTCAACCAGCTCTAAAGAAATTTGATCCGCTTTTCTTTCATCCCAATAAAAATCGATGCATCCTTTTCGGCAAATATACGCGCATCGTTCTGCTAGCTCCACAAATTTTGGAGCAAAGCCTTGGATCTTCGTCAAATCCATTAATCGTTGAAATTCCCATTTCCAGATGGTCATGATTTCATCTCAGTTCATAAGTTTTATCATATGAAACTATTGAGCTTATCCTATTGGAAATCTTAATATTGCTGCAATTCCGCCTAGATCTTTCAATTGCTGCCCTTCTCTGATTTCCGTTGAAATGATCTTGACTTCTGATCCGCCGGCTTTCGCTCTTTCCTCTAGCTCAAAAACATGGTCTTCTTGTAATGAGTCTGATAATAACAATAAGTCCACGGCATTCATCTCTAAAGCTCGAAGTGTTTCTTTCTCTCCATAGGTTATTTTACTCATGTCGTCATGCATCTGCTTAAAGAAACGGTTCATGATCTTCTTTTCAATGGCTACTTCTTCTTCAGCTAATAAGTCTTGGGAATTATCTAACAGCTCCTGTAATCCAAATTCTTCTGTATACGATAAATCCTTCGTCCCGATGACTTTTTTCTTGATATCTCCGGTCATATAATCGTAATTCATAAAATCGTTTACCGTAACTCCCGGCCCTCCGATGATGATCCCTTGAAGGTCATTGCCTAAAGGCAGGAAGAGTTCTTTCATATACTCTGCAACTTTTTTGTAATGGTCCTTGGCTGCTCCTTCTCGAATCCTTGAATATCGTGCAGCCGATTGTCCTCCTGCTCTTGTTTTTCCGGGAACTTCTGAATGGGTCTTTTGTAAAGGAATGATCGTTTTCCCTTTTAATAACGCCAGAGTTGCATCCCTTCTATCTAAAACAACTAATCCATAAACTCTTTTGTCACTCATCATCTCTTCAAGAATGTCCGTCACAAAATTCTTATCACAGCGGTAAATCCGCGTGTTTAATGGGATCGGCGGCTCAATACTCCAAACTTTCATATCCTGTTTTCCTTCCATTGAAGCAACATTGCCGGAAAACACCACTAATCCATGATCTGGAGTTTTTTTAAAACCGCGCAAATGCTGAATCATCTTCTCTAATGCTGATTGAACATTCTTTCTGGTAACGGCCGATTTAATGTTAGCAGCTGTTCCTTGCTCTTCAGCTAAGTGCTGGATAATTTTAGTAAGCTCATAACCGGCTGGAATATAAACAGAAACAAACTCCGTGTGAGCAGCCCGATGGCTATGCAACTCTCGTATTAATTTCTTGATATGAAGTTTTTCCTGGGCAGAAATGGCCATAGCTTAGAAATAAGGCTGATAGTTTATAAAGATTATTCCTTCTTTTTTAACATCACTAATAAGTAGTAAAGAAAGAAAAGTTTATAAATAGTAAATCCTCGTAGGGAGATATGGACTTAGAATTTCTTTTAGCCGAAACAAGGAAGTATATAGAAAAGTATTTAGAGGCATTTACCAAAAAAGGAATAGATAGGGATCGAGGGTATACTCTTTATGGAACAGAGATAAGCCAAGGTGAATTTCTTCAAAGGACAGATGCAGAAGAAGTAAATCTCCATCTAACTAGGTTTTCCCGGATCCATACTAATGTAGAGCAAGCTTCAATAAAGGGTTTTATCAGAGCTGTAAGTAGGATACCTTCCGTTGTCGTCTTAGATATAGCTAGTTATTTTGGAGAAGAGTTTGGAGCTTGGGTTGCTAGTGCTAATCGTACCGCTGAAGTTCATGTTTATGAGCCGGAGCCATTTAATTCATTTGGGAATTATATTTTTGGTGGGTCAAAAACTGGTCGAGTTTTCCAATTTACAGAAAGACCATCATTTGATCATACTCAGCCAGCAGCTTCTATTAATCACCTTTATTATGAAAATGGGTTAAGAAATATCACCTTTCATCCAGAGTTATTACTTGCCGATAATTTGGATGAAAAAATTCGTCAAAGCAAGGGTAGAAAAGTTGTTATTTTTTCTCATCGCTTACCTACCTTGCCTGTTGATGTCGGTGAAATAATCACTCAAGCCGTTAATACATATGACAATGTAGAAGCAGTATTGATGCCATATTATAACTATGTTCCAGAAGATGCCGATCCAGTTACCCAAATGATCAGAGACAACTTAAGCTCCCTTCGTCTATGTACTAAATCGTGCTTTAAAATTGGCAATCTCTATGGGTGCTAAACTTTATCGAGAGCAACATCCAACACAAGGTTTTCCTTTTAACACGCCTTCTTTTTATGTTAGCACCTTAGATCCTATGAAAGAGAGTTCATAACTACGCCGATAGAACTCTGGCAATTTCTTTCACATCAATTTTCCTACAGCTATCTATTACTATAACTTTATATCCTTTTTCTTTAGCTTCTAGGAGACAGACTTGCATGATTTCTGCTTCCAAATTATCTCGTATTTTCTGCAAAGAATATTTTCTCTTCTTCAATCTTCGCTCTAATACTTTTAGATCAGAACACGTAAGGATGATGCAAAAATCAATAAGTCTCTTAGGTAAAAGATGAGCAATATGAGAATCAAGAATAATTCCAACCTCACCTTTTTTTTTAAATCCATGTTCTTCTTTCAATCTTGTCATCAAAGCGATAAATTTCTTAAAATCAATATCATGGCATTTGTTCTTCCGGTCATAACCAAGAGAAATCTCTGAATAATAATTATGGAGATCAATCCGCTTGAGTTTTAAGCGCCGAGCCAACTTTTTTGCTAACGTACTTTTTCCTACTCCTGGAGTTCCCGTGATGACGATGAGCTTTTTCATTCAGTCGGATGAATGATTAAAAGGATATAAATTTATCTTATCGAAAGTTTTTTATTCTTAACATCATCTCGCCGAGGCATGATCGCTATTATTGATTGCGGTTGTCCTTGGATAAAGAATATTAAACGTTGTGTTAGCCACTTAGGCAGTTCTTATCAAATCATTACTTTAAATCGTCTCCCAGATACTGATTTTACTTCTTTTTCCGGCATTATCATCTCTGGCGGCCCTACTTTTCTTAGTCAAATTAACCAAGAAGAATATTTACGCAATTTTCAATTTATCAAAAAAACAGATTTGCCCGTACTAGGGATATGCTTAGGCCATCAAATCTTGGGATTGCTCTATGGATCTAACATTTATCATGGGGAAAGGACCAGTAAACAAGAGCAAATAGACCTATTACAACCTTCACAGCCTGACGAATTATTTATCGATGTAAACAACAAGTCTTCTTTTCGAGAAGAGCATTATGAATTCATTACTTTAACAGACCATTTTGATCTATTGGCAAGATCTGATTCCTGCGGTAACGAAGCGATGAAACATAAGCAAAAAAAGATCTATAGCGTCCAATTTCATCCAGAAGTCTCCGGTAAGAAGGGAGAAATTATCTTTAATAATTTTTTAAAAATTTGTAGGGAAACTAGTATCTCAAGCACATCTTAATTTATCTGCTCTAATTGTTTTTTCTACCTTAATATCCCACCTGCTTTTACTTGTTTCTGCTCTTGGCGATGTTTTAAATGATGGTGGTGCATAAACCGATGGATTAAGTTCTTGTGCATCAGCGATTCAGCAATTAAAATAACCAGGAACATCACGACGCAATAGCTGATTAAGGTTAAGAGATCCATCCAGATGGCTGAAAACGGCGATTGAAAGATAAACACCTCTCGTATCAATTTTTCAGCAATAACAAAAGGATTAAAGTAGGTAATCTCTCGTAAGAACGGCGAGACACTTTCTAATGGTAAGATAACTCCTGAAACAAAGAGTAAGATACTCCCTAATGAAATCGAAGCTAAAACTCCTGTTTCTTCCGACGTAAAGATATAGCCAACAGCCATACCTAAGAAGGCAAAGATCGATGCAGCTACGAGCAAGATAAAGAATACTAATCCAAATCCAGAAACATCTAAGAAGATCATTGATACTCCTAAAATAATAATGAGTTGAATAATGATGAGGATTAAGGTGGTTAAATACGTAGCAGTAATAAACGTTGCTTTCTTCAAAGGTAAAAAGAAATTTCTTAAAAACGCTGGGCTATTCTTTTCCATCATCACTAAGGTTGTTCCTAAAAGAAGAGAAGCAAACATCACTACTAAAACTAATAATGCTGGAAAGAGGTAATTAAGGTATGTCCCCTCTTTTCCAACTTTTTTCACCGTTGTTTTTATCGGCGAAGAAACAACATCGGGATTCGTTACTGATAAGGAATTCAAATCTGCTTCAGCGCTAGTTAAAGCAGCCATCACTGTTTCAAGGGAAGAAGTAACTTCAGTTAATGATGACGTCGTTGTTCCTAAGGAAGACGTAGCACTAGTGATGCCATCAGAAGCAGCACTGAGCTTGCTTTTCAATAAGTCCAGATTTCCTCGGAGAGAGGAGATTAAATTTTCTACAGTTTCTGTTCCTGGGCCATTTAATGTGCTAGAAGCTGCTGATAGATTTCCGTTAGCTCCACTTAGGGTTGATTTGATGCTGGTCTTTTCCGTGCTGTTCAGCGTTGAAGCATCGATTACTGCTATCGCTTTGGTAATTTTACTCTGAGCTTCTCCAATAGTCTGAACTACATCAGTAACAAGAGAATAATTATAGTTATATGTTGGCAAGACTAAATCTAATCCGGCTAAGCTTGTTTTTGTACTTTCCGAAGCGCTCAATGCTGAACTGCTTTTCTCTTTTGCCGATCCTAACACTGCATTTTTTTCTACAATAACATTTTTTGTTGTGCTTAGTTTGGTAAGTATATTCCCTGCAATATCCTGAGAAATTTCTTGAGATTTAACATTAAATTTTGTCTTCAGAGTTTCTTGGATCATGTAAACAAGATTGATCTTGCTGGGATCAAGATGATAGACGATTTCTTTTTGCTGATTACCATCAACGGCAAAACTTTCCGGAACTTCGATGCAGGTATGGACGGCCCCAAGCTTAATGTCATCAACACATTCCTCAACGTCATTATACGTGATGATCCTAAACTCCTCTTCCTGCAAAACCTTGATAAAAGAATTAACTTCTTCAGTAAAACTAGAAGAGTACACCCCTATATTTAATCCGTAATTTGACGATGTGTTATAGGATAACCCTAAAACTAAGATGATCAGTAAGGGGGCAAAGATTACAATAAGTGCAGACATTCTTGCTCGCACTAAAAGTCTCAAATTCTTTAGGGTAAGATACCAGACTGCTTTCATATCCCTC
The DNA here is from genome assembly GCA_016181345.1 of Candidatus Woesearchaeota archaeon. GTDB lineage: Archaea > Nanobdellota > Nanobdellia > Woesearchaeales > GW2011-AR9 > JACOZM01. The sequence goes on along the minus strand of JACOZM010000008.1, from coordinate 2,853 downwards.
TTTTTTACCTCTTTTTTTATGATGGACTAATTTTCCCTATGGATAAGCTATTTTTCTATTCTTCTTCTTTTTTGCTTATCTTCTTCCTCTTATCTAGTTGCCCGCAAGCATATTTCTAATGACTTTTGCTTCACTAACGATCCTTCCTCAAGCTAATCAATTCAAATATCTCATTTAAGGATGGCTTTCTGACGTCAAGATCATTAAAATAAAGATTTTCTTCTTCTAGGACTTTTAATAACGAAGAAACTGTCCTTTGAATATCCTCTGGATAAATGACGAGCTGCGTCCCTTGGTCAACAATTTTTTTTATCGGAAGCCGTTGTAAGGTATTGATTAATAGCTCTCTGTTTTCTCCAGGCCTAAGATTGATGGTAAAATTCTGCTTTAAAAATGGTTTTTTGATGTCATCAATAAGTCCATGGCTGTAAACTTTAGAATCATGGACGATGGCTACTTTATTACAAATATTTTCTACGCTTTCTAACTGATGCGAGGCCATGACAATAGTTACTCCTAACTTATTGACTTCTTTCAGCAGGGTTAAAATTTCTTTTTGAATAAGTGGATCTAAATCTGCCGTTGGCTCATCTAAAACGAGAAGTTTCGGTTTATGCACTAAACTACAAGCAATGTCTAATCGCCGTTGCATCCCTTCAGAAAGATGCTCGGCCAGCTTATTTCTGTGATCAATCAGCCGAGTGAATTCTAATAAATTTTTAATGTTATAGACAAGAGTATTCCTTTCCACCTTATAGAGCTTGCCGAAATGGAATAAGTTTTCTTTTACGGTAAGCTTAGGATAAAATGCATTATGCTGAGGCGTAAATCCAATAAATTTCTTTAATTTATGTAAATCATAATTCAAGTCTTGCGGCCCTTCCGTTACTTTAGAAAAATAAAGGACCTGTCCTTTGGTCGGCTGGATAAATCCAGTGATTAAATTCAGCAGCGTCGTTTTTCCGCTTCCTGATTTTCCGATTACTCCTAAAAAGTCCCCTTCTTCTATAGAGAAGTCTACTCCTTTGAGAATATCATGATTATAGTACTGTTTATCTACCCCTTTTAGCCTGATAAGTTCCACAATCCTAGGAGAGAAGGTATGTTTATAAAGGTTTTGCGGTCGTGTAGAATTTTTATTATCATTAAATACTCAGTAAACTTATCAACAGATGGTAATCGGTTTTCCTAGGCCTAAAAATGGTATCATAAAAGAACAGGAGAAATTGATTAAACTTTATTAAAACGCAGGATTAGCTTATCATCGTCTCCAAAGTTGTCTCCTAAGATTAGTGCGTTATCATCATAGCCAATGACCTGATTTTGCTTTAAAGTGAGTTGAATAAGCGACCCATTTCCTAGATAAATAAATGTCTTGCCTCTTGGATTAACCTTTGTTACCACATAATGAGTTCCGTTCCATTCTAGAGTGACATGGTCCTTCTTTAGATGTATTCGATTGGAAAAATCATATGAGGCTAAAATAGTTTCTGGAAGGTGATGAACAAATGAAGTCATCTCATTACTTTGTTGCTTTTCACAAGTTATTGTTATCTTTTTATCAGTTATAACAAACTCTAGATGTTCACCTCTTAATTTTGATCCAATCGCCATAACCCTAACTTTTGGACCATCTCTATTTTTTACCTCTTCATTTACATCCTTTTCAGTAACACCTAGCAGATCGCGTAATTTCTCAATGCGAACAATAAGATCATCAGCTCTTTTCTGTACAAGTGGCTGCAACTTGTTATTTCCTTTCCGCAGCGCAGCCAAGGCAGTAGCAAACTCGTTGATGTCTGACATTATAGTGCCAAAATCTGTTCTCACCTTTTCAAAGTCGCTTGCTAGTTTCCGGAGCTTATTATCACCCATGGCTAACAATTCTTCAGCACTTCTTTTTTTTAGAAAGCCCATCCACTAATCATATCCTCCTTATTTTTAAGGGTTTCTGTGTACATCATTCTCTTCTCCTTTTTAATCTCTCTTATTTTTGTACGTATTTAGTTCAGTCAAAAATAGTGGCAAGGTCAAGAGGGAAAATTCATTAAGGACTTTGTAAAACAAGATTAGTTGCCTGATTTTTTTGCTTAAAGCGATTCTTCTTCAATAACTTTTTACTAAAACATCAGGCTAGATTTTACGACCTGCCACTATTTTTGTTGTAGAACTAAATACGTACTTATTTTTCTCTATACGTCCTTTTCTTTATACTTTTCCGCCGCATTAATCAATCCTAAAAAGAACGGATGTGGTGTCAATGGTTTTGATTTATATTCTGGATGTGCTTGTGTGGCAATAAAATAAGGGTGCTGTTCTTTCGGCAGCTCAATAACTTCTACAAAAAAATTATCTGGACTCGTTCCCGAAAAAACAAAACCTTTTTCTTCCAGAATTTTTCGATACTCATTATTGAACTCATAACGGTGGCGATGTCTTTCACTGACTAGCCCTTTCTGAATTCCCTGATCATTATTGCTATTATTGTTGTTAGTCTTCTTCCATCCATCATATCTTTCGTACAATTCCCACGCTAAAGTCCCTTCTTTAACTACGCAGTCATATGCCCCTAAACGCATGGAAGTTCCTTCTCCCTTGATCACCTGATATTTCTCATTAAAGGGAATACTGTGGATAATCTTGTTCTGCGTTTCTGGACTATTCTCTTCGGTATCAGCATCCTTTAATCCGCAGACATTTCTGGCGAATTCTACACATGCTAATTGCATGCCATAACACAATCCTAAATATGGTATTTTATTTTCTCGCGCATATTTTACTGCTTGTATTTTCCCTTCAGCTCCTCTTTTTCCCCAGCCGATTGGCACAATAATAGCATCAACGCCTCTCAAT
>JACOZM010000007.1 GCA_016181345.1 Candidatus Woesearchaeota archaeon | reverse complement strand
TCTTCTTTCATGGCTATTTTTGTTAAGTGTTATAATTTAACCCTATAATTTAATTATGGCAGAATTAAGTAAAAAAGGATATCAAGCTGAAGATGTGCATGGAGCCTTGATGCAGGCAGATGATTTTGGCCAAGGAGATTTTAATAGTCCAGATGCAGGATATAATCAAGGTTTTGCATCAAGAAATGGTAGTATGGGCGCCCAAGGATATTCCTCAGGGATGCAGGGTATGCCAATGCAGCAGCAGCAAGAAATGCCAAGGATGTCGAAGCAGGCAGGAAGTTCTAGTGATGAAAGTAATATTTATGAGAGAATTGAAGAAATTGTTGAAGGGATGATCGATGAGAAGTGGGATGAACTCATTTCTGAAGTGAAAAAGATTATCCAATGGAAAGATGGGGTAGAAGAGAAGCAAGCAAAATTAGCTAATGATGTGGAAAAGTTAAAAGAAGATTTTAAAGTTTTGCATGAAGGTGTTTTAGGAAAGTTAGAAGATTATGATACTCGAATGAGAGATGTTGGGACAGAATTGAAAGCTGTCGGTAAGGTCTTTAAGGATGTTATTCCAGAATTTGTGGAGAATGTCAAAGAGTTGAAAGGGATCAAAGAGTCGTGGAAGAAATAGATTTTCATCCAGGATAATTCTCTTCATTTTTTTTCTGTTATCTATTTGTTGTTATTGTTTAGAGTAGTTTGTATGGCATCAGTTTAGATTAAAGAATCATTTTAAATTAAAACTGATTAGGCTATTGATTTTTTCTAGAATCCTTTCGTTCTCATCGTTCCAGAAATTCCAGTAAGCACAGCAATAGACATGACGGCGATGCTGATGATAACGATAACACCTAAAATCTTAGGATGTTGAATAATCCTAAATATGTTCGCTTGAAAGTCTCCGCCATCTCCTGAGCCTGCTTCCAAAGCTTCTTGTCCAAAAGCGTTGGCAAAAGAAACACCGATAATTGCAAAGCAAATTCCTAGAAGGGCCCAATAAACTGCCTTATCTTTAAGTGCCGACTGCAAACTATCATCTTTTAAGCCGAAGAGTTTGAAGACGAGAATCATCAGCACGAAAAAAAAGATTACAACAGCAAACCAAGGGATCATAAAGTTGAGGACTTGGATGGCTTTTTCTGAGAGAAGCATCAATAATCCTGCGACGATGGCGATAATAGCATTAATAGCTGGCTTATCTCCGATTACTTTTGTTTTAAATAAGACAGCATAAACTAAAGCGAAGACTAAAATAACTGGAAAAATTGCACTAAAATATTCCAATAATCCAACATCTAAGACTGTAGCCATCGTTAATATTGCCTCTTTTTTGGTTCTTTACTTTTTTTCTGTTTATACTTTTTTTATCATATGTTTTGGAGGTTATAAAAAATAAAAATATACCTCTTTGTTTTAATATTTAAATCCATTTAACAACTAATAATTAGTACAATCAAGGTGAAAGGGGGTTAATTCAATGATAAATAATAAAAGAGGATTAAGCGATGTTGTTACGACTGTTCTTATAATCTTATTGGCAATTGCAGCAATAGCAATTAACGGCGCAGCTCCTTTAGCAAAATTTGTTCCAAACATGCCCATTAGAATAAGTAACATGATAGCTGCTACAGCAACTAAAGCAACACTAGGCAACGTTTCGTTTAAGACTAAAACTGGATCATAACCTAATGGATAATATCCCATGATATGAGGAACGACGAACATAAGACCGAGAATCAAGGCTAAGATGACAAAAAAATTAGCTAGTATCTCAAAACTATATGTTGCCATTATCTACACCTCATTTTATTATCTTTTATCTTTAATTATTTATCTTATGTTAGATGTTTTTTGTTTTTTTAATCGGTAATTTTCGTCGGTTATTTTTGTTTTCTTTCTTTTTTAAATCTTGCTTTTAATGTTTAGTTTCGCCCTTAGGATGGTTTGGCTCTTTGACGACATAATACATAAATCCCACAATTACTAATATGAAAATAATTGCTCCTGCCCATTGTGCATCCCAATATTTGAAGATGGCAAAAATAAATTTTAGCCAATCCAAAGCGTTAAGGAAAACGAGGACGATCCCGATAAACATTAAGATCATAAAAAATTTAATCCAGTTAGGATAATCTTTCAATGAGAACTCTTTGTCCTGGAAAAAAACTCCAACCAATAGTAAGAATGAAATGGCTAAAACTAATAATAAGACGACATGAGCCATGACTTGATTTAAAATAGCAACAAGCTGAGTAGAGGCGATGACTAAAAATGCAACTACAAATGAAGTGATAGCGTTCAGATTCTTTTTTGTGTACTCATGTCCGCCAATCTTATCAATCCCAAGGATTTTTGTTTTCTCTAAGATTGCAAACATGATTGTGAAGACTAATAAGAAAGGCAAAACAACATCGTAGATACCTACTTCTCCCAGAAATTCAATCGCTCCTCGGAACTGGCTTGTTTCAACCATCTATCTTAACCTCGTTTTTGATGTTGCATATTAAATTAGCATGATATATAAATGTTTCTCTTCTTCTCTTTCTCTCTTTTAGGGAGATCTTTGCTCTTTTTTCTCATCAGAACTTAGCATATTATTAAGGTATAGCTTATAATTAGGATAGGGGATATTTTAAGAGTATTATTTTTGTACACAATTCTAAAAATTACTTTATTTTCTCCTTTGTTTATGGGGGGTGACAAATCCTATTGACTTAGACATTAAAAAGTTCTACATAAAAAACGAAGGGTTTAAATATCACAACAAATTTTATGGAAACTATGAGAGGTGGACTTTTATCGAAGATGCAGTTTACGAATCAGTTTTTTCGAGTCCTATTCCTTTTTGTATTGGTCTTTGTCCTTTCTGCTGTTACTGTATTGGCTGAATCAAAAATAGAAGTGACTCCCTTAAAAAATCAAATATCCCCTTTAGAACAAGCGGAGTTTTCTGTTCGTATCAGCAACCAGGCAGAAGTTACTCAACGATATAGTATCTATTCTCTTCAAAGCGGTCAAGGTTGGACGGTAGACCCTTCTCCCTTAAAAGATAGGATCATCCAGATAGAACCAGGAACAAATTATACGACAACTATTGTTGTTGATCCGTTAGAAGAATTTTCGCCGGGAATCTATTATATGTACGTTACGATAGAAAGTGATTATGGAGAGAGGCATAATCTAGCGTTAAAAGTATATCTCAGTCCAGAAAAACCGTTGACGTATCTCCCTTCGTTTAAAATTGATGTAGATATGGATGAATTAATTGATCCGAGAGAGCCAGTCTCAATAAAATTATTCTTAGAAAATAGAAATCCTCTTGATCTATCTAATCTTAACGTGAGGATGCAAAGCGAGATTGTCGGTTTTGACAAGGAAGTAAGCGTTAACCTTCCTCCATTAGAAAGAAAGACGATTGAATTTGCCGTAACTCCGGACCCTTTTCAACAGCCAAAGGAATATTTATTATTTTTTGTCTTTGAACGTGATGGGCAGACCGTTAAAGTAGTTGAGCAGAAAGTAGAGATAGAAACGATCTTGTCGCCGTTTACTTTAACATTAAACCCTACTTCAGAAAAATTGAAGAAAACAACAGTTGTTCAAGTTAGGAATGATGGAAATGTTTTGAATACTCAGAAAGTTCATGTTCCTGTTAGTTTTATTGCTTCTCTTGTTACTGATGCTGAAATTGAAAAAGTTGAAGGAGTTCGATCAGCTGTTTGGGAACTAACACTAGATCCAAATGAATCAACAGAAGTAGTTATGGTGACTAATTATCAGATCTTGTTATATATTGCGATCTTTGTTTTAGTGTTCTTAGGATTTTATCTCTATGTTCGTTCTCCGGTAGGTGTTTATAAAAAGGCGGTGACGACAAAGACGGAAGGAGACTCACTTTCTGAAGTGAAGATAACACTAGAAGTGAAGAACACATCAAAACGGCCTTTGCATGATATTATCGTCACTGATGTTATTCCTGGTATCACTAATCTGGAAAATAGTTTGGACTTAGGAACATTAAAACCTCATCAAATCAAGCATACTGCTCATGGAACGAAGATCATCTGGAATCTTGCTGAAGTTGAAGGGCATGAGCATAGGTTAATCACTTATAAAGTAAAAGCAAAATTAAATATCTTGGGCGAGTTATTATTACCGAGAGCAAAAGTTGAGTTTAAAACGGGGAGAAGAAGACGGAAAGCATATTCGAATGTATATCGGTTGGGCTAAATTTTGCAGAATAATAACCTTTATATAGTAGAAGTGTTCTTAAATCTTCGTTATTATAGTCAAGAAATAGAGAATATGTGAGGGATGGAAAAATGAAAGACTTTTTTTTAAGCTTAAAGGAAAAATTCACCAAGCCGGTTGAAGATGATGACGGCCAGCAAGATTCTTATGTTGAAGTTGATACTGGACCAGCTAAAGAAGATCGTTCTAAAGTTATTGTCAGGCCTTTTGTGATGGAAGATTTTGAAGATATTAAGGATATCCTTGATGTCTTAAGAGAAGGAAGAACGATTGCTCTCGTCAATATCAAGCCTCTTCGTGAAAAAGATTTAGTTGAATTAAAAAGAGCTATCTCAAAACTACGGAAGACTTGTGAAGCTATTGACGGAGATATCGCAGGATTTGGGGAAGATTACGTGGTTGCTGTTCCGTACTTTGCTCAGATTTTCAGAAGCACCAAAGGAGCTCCGAAAACAGAAGAAGCTGCTGATGAGTAAATTTAATTTTTTTTAATCATATTTTTCTCTGAGTTTTAAATTATTTTAGTAAGATTTAAATAGAAACCTTATTCTTTTTTTACATTAATTGTACTTGGGTTGCATCCACAGAATCTCTAGATTCTTGGCGCGACCTATGGTAAATAAAAATAAGTCACAAATTAATGTTCATGCCACGGTCGCATCCTCAGAATCTGAACAGCGATTCTTGGCGCGACCTATAGTTGATAAAATAGAGTAACTAAATGATATTCATGCCACGGTCGCATAATCTGGTTATGCGGCCAATTACGATTTGGCGTTCGTCGTCCACCTTTGGTAGGACTCGATCAATAAAGTAAATAGTTTAAACATGAGCATAGAATAAAAAAACACGTTTATGCCACGGTCGCATAATCTGGTATTGCGCGGGATTGCTAAGGGCTGAATCTGTCCTTAAGATTTGCCTGCATACCAAACATTCCGTCCCTCTGGGATCGTCGGTTCAAATCCGGCCCGTGGCGCTTTTTTTTGTTTTAATAAGATGGACTGAACAAAGTGAATGTCCATCAGACCTACGACTTGCATAGTGTAACTTGCGTGACGATCCGGCCCGTGGCGCTTTTTTCTTTCTTCTTCTAATTAATATTTTGCAGGCTAAAAATAAGGATAATGGGTTTATATTTTTTCATTTTAATCAAATGCCTAGTTTTCTTCTTTCATTTTCATAATATTTATGCTTGTCTAAAAACAGGGCAATGAAATATTCATTTTTCTTTTTAGTTAATATTGCTCTAAAATTAGTCTCTCTAAATTTTAACACAAAACCTAATAAATCTTTGATCCTGTCAGAACTAACAGGGATTGACTCTCCTTCTTGACATCTCTTTATCCACTCTAGTAACGATAACTGCCTTGATTCTTTTAAGCTGTCAAAGACAAGGTCAAAATGACCGTCAAAGGCAATCTGGCTGCCAAGAATCTTTGTGATTGTTTCTCTGGCTTCATGATGTAACAACTTTCATCGCCTCCTGATAAGTTTGGTTATAAATTTTCCAGTTTGGATACATTCTTTCTCCTTTCTCCGGCATTTTATTTTTTTCTATAAACTTATTTAACACTTTCTTAATTGTATTTGGAGTAGAAGAGTTTATAATTTTTGCGACCATATATTTGTTTAAATATTCGATGGGCTTTTTACTTATTTTTACTTTATCAACAAAATTTTTTAATTCTCTGGAGTCAAGAATGATCTGGTGTGAAGTGTACTCTGCTCTCAATATTAATTCTCGTAATTCACTAGTATATTCATCATTCTGCATCATCAGTAATATAACCACTTCGTAAAGATGGAGTATATCAGCGAGCGTAAACCTTTCTTTTACTGCTGCTTCGCTGAACGTAAAATTAGCTACGCTTATTGCGGATATAGATCTAAAAAAGAGGGTGTTTTCAACATCTGCAGGAAGGAAGTTTATATGCACTTTACCATCTTTATAATCTTCTTTCTTATATTTTGATAAGATAAAAATATCAATATCATTATATTTCTCTTTATACAGAAAAGAGCCGCTAATAAGTATCTTCATATTCTTATGTTTTCGCGAATATTTCTTAATTAAAGAAGTTGCAGCAGCAATTCGGCCTTCTTTTATCAGCCCTCTGGTGCTAATATTCATCCTTTTTTCTAGATCAAAAAGTTTCATCATCCCTTCTATCTTTTTTTTGATGGCATGATTATAATAATATTGTTCATTAATAGATAGGCGTTTATGGTTAAGCTTGGCCTTTAAGATATGAAAATAATTCTCTGTGAAGATATATGGAACTACATACCCTTTAGCTCTTTCCAGCTGTTCTACAGTTAATGTAGGAGTAAATATTCTCATTTGGTATATTATAATATACTATTTATATATAAATATTTCTATCGTTTAACGCTATTTTTTATGGTTTCTTCAGCTCTTTTTTTCCTCTTCAAACAACCGTACGTATTTAGTTACCCAACAAAAATAATGGCAGGTCGTAAAATCAGTGACTTGCTAGCAATCTAGCCTTGCTAGCTTGCATGTCTCTGGGCTTTTAGTAAGAACAATATGAAAAACTATATGTTTAAGATTAAAGCCTTGCAACTAGACTTATCTGACGAAGCTAGTGACCTGCAAGCGAAGGAAGTTCCTTGTTTGCACGTCACTGAATTTTCCTTCTTGACCAAGCCACTATTTTAATAGAAAATACGTACTTTTTTTAAAAAAGTATTTAAACTATTGATTATTCTTTATCTTTATGAGGATAGAGATTAAAAGATGGTTAGAGCAAGGTCTAGAAGAGTTAGATACTGCTGAAAAAACAATAGAAACTGGCAAGTGGTTTGCGGTTGCTTTTTGGTGTCAGCAAGCTGTAGAAAAAGTTCTTAAAGCCTATTATCTTTTTAAAAAAAAAGAGTCTCCCGGAACTACGCATTCACTTACTTTTCTAGGACGAGAGTTACTTCTTCCTAAGGAGCACTGGAATTTTTTAAGAGATTTAACTAAAGAATATTATTTATCTCGTTATCCGGATGCTACGGAAGATGTTCCTTATAAACTGTACCATGAAAAAGAAGCAAGAGAATATTTTAAAAAATCAAAGGATTTGATTCTATGGGTAAAGTCACAACTAAAAGAGTAATTTCTGAATTAAGGAAACTAAAGAAAGAGCTGGATGTAGAGACTATGTTCTTGTTTGGTTCTCGAGCTAGAGGGGATGAACTATTAACTAGTGATGTAGATATTATTGTTGTTTCCAAGAAGTTTGCCCATATTCCATTTAGGAAGAGGCCCGATCCATTTTTAGATGCTTGGATGTTGCCGGTTGATCTAGAAATCATCTGCTATTCTCCTGCGGAATTAAAACGAAAGCAGAAGGAAATAGGTTTGGTGCAGGAAGCGATGAAGCAGGCTGTTGTTGTGTAAATCCTTTTCAGCTTGATGTTATAATGAAAGAAAAGATAAAGCAAATCTGTA
>JACOZM010000006.1 GCA_016181345.1 Candidatus Woesearchaeota archaeon | reverse complement strand
AACTACTGTTGGAACTTATACTGTAACTTATAATGTTGAAGACGCAGCAGGTAATGCTGCTGTAGAAGTAACGAGAACTGTAAATGTTGTATTACCTCCAAACCTCCCACCAACCATCACCTCTTACACCGGCCAAAATACCATTCCCGAGGATTCATCTTTGACATTTACTCTAAGTAACTTTGTAGTTAGTGATCCGGAGAATGATCCTTTAACGGTAAGTGTAGTTGATGGAGATAATTATAGTGTAGTCGGTACGACAATTACTCCTGATGCTAACTTTGTGGGAGATTTAACGGTTGAAGTAGTTATTTCCGACGGAGAATTGTCTGATTCAATGACGTTAACAATTACTGTTACTCCATTAAATGATGCTCCGAGAATAACTGGACAAGTTCCTTTGACTATTGATGAGGATACTGCTTTACCATTAAGTGTGAGTCAACTAATTATTGAAGATGCGGATAGCGCAACGTTCATCTTAACTGTCTTGCCAGGAAGTAATTACCTTGTTGATGGAACAACTATCACTCCATTATTGAACTTTAATGGTCTCTTGATCGTTAATGTGAGAGTAAGTGATGGAGTAAGCAATAGTCCAATCTTCCCATTACAAGTAACAGTTAATGGAGTGAATGACGCTCCCGTTATTGCAGAGATTCCTGATGCAACTGCTGTTATCGGACAGGAATTAGAAGTTGATGTTGTTGTTACTGATGATTCACCAGTAACGATTACTGTTGATGGGCCGGAAGGAATGGAGTTTGATGATGGAACTATTACTTGGACACCTGAAGAATCTGGAACGTTTGAAGTAGTTGTAACCGCAACTGACGGACAGTACTCCGTAACTCAACGATTCATTATTACTGTTGCTAAAGCTAGAAACAGTGTACAGTTGATGAAGATTCATATAACTCCTGAAGAAGTTACTTCTGGCGAGGTACTTTCCGTGAATGTTGTTTTAGATAACAAAGGTAATGTTGATCTAGACAATGCTAAAATAAGTGTCATCATGCCAGAGTTAGGCATCAAGAGATCATCGAAATCTTTTGACATTGATGCAGGAACGTCCAAGCGAGGAGTAGTGCGAATGGCCTTGCCGTATGATGTTGCTCCTGGGGATTATCTAGTAAAAGTAAGCATCAATAATGACCGATATCACGAAACAGCATATCGTTACGTGGTTGTGACGAATTAATGACTACAATAAAATAGTTAAAATGTGTAGTTACTGTAAAGGACTCAAAGTTGCGAAACATTTAAATATTAGGTTGGTTTTGAAGCCTAAAACGACCTAGTTTTAAAAAAATTTGGAGGAAGACAAAATGAGAAACAAGTTGTTAAGTATAATGGCTTTGTTCATTGTTAGCTTGTTAGCTTTACCTTTAGTAAGTGCTCTTTCAGAAAGTGCATTTAGTAATTGGAATGTTGAAGTTAACGGTGATGAAGCTCAGTTAGGAGTAGTTGGCGTTGTTGACGCCTTAGGGAATGAAGATGTTTATGTAGACACTAATACTAATGGTGTTTTTGATGCTGGTATCGATACTATCGTCTCAACTATTAGTATAGAAGAAGGACAAACTGTTGATGTTGAAGTAACCTTGAACACCGGGGCTGTAGTTAAAGACATCGAAGTTGAAGCAAAGATCAAAGGGTATGAGTACTCAAGAAATGAACCGATGAGTGATTCTACTAAATTATTTGATATGGCTGCTAATACACAAAAAACCGTGCGAATGCAAATTGACTTACCAAGAAATCTTGAAAAGCAAGTTTACTGGTTACATATTAATGTAGACAGCGCTAATTCAGATTCATTAGAAAGAGTTGTTAAATTAAATGTTGAACCAACAAGACACGGTGTAGATATTGCTGACGTAACTTTCTCTCCAGGAAATACTGTTAAAGCAGGTAGAAGCTTACTAGCTACTGTTTTATTAGAAAACTTTGGGGACAAAGAAGAAGAAGACGTTAAAGTTACTGTTACGATGCCAGCTCTAGGCGTTACCGCTTCAGAGTACGTTGATGCAGTTCAAACAGATGACAATAACGTTGACTATGAAGACGTTCCAGAAATGTTCTTAGCAATTCCAGCTACTGCTGAAGCAGGCGACTACGATGTCGTTGTGAAGGCAGAATATGATAGGTTTGAAGAAGTTGTTGAAACATACACAGTTCATGTTTTAGCTAATGAAATGTTCACTGGAGACGAAACTACTCTAGTATTAGCTGTTGGACCTGAAAACCAAAACATTCAAGCTGGTAAAGCAGGAAGATATGCTGTAGCTTTAACTAATGCTGGCGTAAAAAGCAGAGCTTACCTATTAAGCGCTGTTGCTGGCGAATGGGCTACTGTCTCTTTAAGTGACAGCTTAGTTGTTCTCGAACCTGGGAAAAACAAAGTTGTCTACGTCGATGTTGCTGCTGCTCAAGACGCAACTCAAGGAATGCAAACTGTTGCTTTAACCATCAGTGCTAACAATGAAGAGTTAGAAACTGTTAGTTTAGGCGCAAATGTTGTAGCTCCTACTGTTGCTGCTCCGACTGCACAAACCTTAAACCTAAGAAACGGATTAGAGATCGCTTTGATCGTACTAGTAGTTATCCTAGTGATTATCGGATTAATCATCGGTTTCAGTAGATTAAGAAAAGACGAAGGAGACGAAGAAAAAGCTTACTATTAAGCTTACATCTTCCTCCAAATTTTTTTCTTTTTTCTTTTTTTTTGGGGAATTTTTAATTTTATTTTCATAATTTTTATTAATCTTCTTTTTTTGTTTCTTTTTCATGAATAGAATGAGGGCTTTTCCATGAAGATTGTCATTATCGGCGCCGGACCAATAGGCTCGTATGCGGGCTATCTTCTCGCAAAATCGGGGCATGATGTAGAACTCTATGAGAATCATCCTCAAGTTGGTCTGCCTATCCAATGCACGGGAATATTAACGTCTGATTTTGATGAATTTCATCTGCCGATGGACAATTTTTTAGTGAATACGATCGCTCTTATTGAAGCCTATTCTCCCATTAATGAGAAAGTGGTTGTCAACCAAAAGGATTATATTGTCTGCCGAAAGAGGTTTGATAATTACTTAGCTAACCTGGCTATCAAGGAAGGGGCAAGAGTTTTAGTGAATCATTGTTTTCTTCGGAAGGAACGCGAGCAAGACAAGGATAGTTTGGTTATAAGGGATACGCTCAATAAAATAGATAAAAAAATTTCTGCTGATATTATCATCGCGGCTGACGGTCCGTTATCACCTACGGCCAAAGCTTTTGGCTTCTTCCATCAATCCAGAAAAAACTACTATGGGATCCAGGCAGTTGTAGAAGGACAATTTGAATCAAAAGTTACTAAAACGTATTTTGGCAATGAAATCTGTCCTGGATTTTTTGCCTGGGTTGTTCCTGAATCATCGACAGTAGCAAGAATAGGGTTGTATGCTGAGAAAAATTCTTCCCAATACTTTTCTGCATTTATGGAAAAACATGGCTTTAAAGCCAAGGAAATGCAGGCGGGAACCATTCCTATCTTTTCTCCGGAACAGAAGCTCCAGAATGGGAATTGTTATGTCATCGGGGATGCGTCGAGTTATGTTAAGGCTACGACAGGAGGAGGGCTTATTCCGGGAATGAAACAGGCGGAGATTCTAGCAGACTGCATCAATAGGGGCAAGAAGTTCGATAGAGAAGTTCGAACGTCAGGATTAAGAAGGAAGATGTGGCTTCATTTGCTTGTAGGAAGGATGATGAGCAAATTTTCTGATGATGATTGGAATAGGATGTTTAAATATTTTAATCAACAAAAAGTTAGAAAAGTTTTAGAAAAATATACCCGAGATAATCCCATACCGATGCTTTTTCATATTATGTTACGAGAGCCGAGATTTTTGTATTTTGTGAAGTTTTTGAGATTTTAACTTTAGACGAACTTCTCGATTGTTTTTACTATCGTTTTATTCAATCCGCCTAAGCGGAAGATGACAACTTCCTTGATTCCTGCTTCTTGAGCGATCTTTAAGTCAGTCGCTAATTGTTCTAAACTTAACATTGGCTCGTTCTGATCAATACCCTTTGCGATGGTTCCAAAAGCAACAAGATAGTTGTTGTTAAATTGCTCTTTCCCTTTCTTTAAGAGTTGAGAGAATTGCTCTTGATTAAAGCGATGCAGGGAATGGTAGGCCATCTTGATCACTTTCGCGTGTTTATAATGCAGGCCTAGAAGCTCTAGTAGTTTCTCTTTTTTCTTTCCGCAGGGATAATATTCAGCAAGGTAAACATCATTAAAATTAGTTTGAATGAAGGATTTGATCATCTTTTTATTCCGATAGAAGTTCAGAAGTTCTGTTAAATATAACCTAGGATTATGCCGGGTTGGAAGTTCTAAATCAAGCATGAGAGGGACAGGTTTTTGTTTTTTACTGTTGTTTTCTTGGATCTCTTGGAAGATTCGTTGTAAAGCTTTTCTTTTGGAAAATGGAGAAACCCAATAGCCTTCTTTTTTTTCTAAAATTGGCCAGTAGATGATCTCGAGAATATTCTTGTTCTTTGATAGCTGCTGGATGAACAACTTACTCTTTTTGAACTCTTTAAGGCTTTTTGCTGCTAAGTATAGTTTTGTTGGGAAACTGATGAGGTTAAGTTTAGTAAGATTCTTCTTCGTGGGAAATTCTTCAAAAAAGCTGATGATCATAGAGAGAGGATACTTTTGATGTTGATATAGTTTTCTGAAATGCAAATGATAACCCCTATTTAAGGATAATAGAATTAATTATCCTCCTGAAGAAAATTAAATATAAAATAAAAAAACTAATTTTTAGCCAAATTTAAAATTGCCCTTACGGCTACAATAACTACGGACGGCAGAATGAAAGCTAAGATGCTTGATAAAACGCTTTCTAAGTATGGTCCGACAACATGGATACTGCCGAGAATGTTTTTTGTCAAGCTCGTGACAATAACTAAAGCAGTCACTAAGACCACGTAGTCTTTAGCTTCATTCGGATGGATGTTGAAAAATCCAATGATAATACCTGCTAGAACCAACAAACTGGTCAAATAGGGTAAGATAATCGCAGGTATAAATGCCGAAGCTACACCGATCACTAATGCGACAACAAAGCCGATCGTGAATGTGTAAGTAATTGCCTTATTCTCAACGAGTTTAACTTCTGCAGCCATTGTTCTGGTAAATCGCTCAGCCATTAAACTATCACCTCTTTTTGTAAAGGAAGTTTCTAACCTTTTTAAAGGTTTTTGTGGGCGCCCTTTTCTTGAGCTGTCTTTTTGAGATACTTCTTTAGATTGTATTCTTAGAAGGCTATCACAATAAAGAATTTAAAGGAGTTCTTATTTGAATTACCTATGCCGACGCTGATAGCTTGTTTATCTTCAGGAAAAGGGACGTGGACAGAAGTCATTAAAATTATCCATAGCCAAGGGTGGGATAAGATTTTCTTGATCACCAATGATTTTTCTAAAGAGAATTTCAGCCTGAAAAAAGAAAATCTTCATTTTGTTCTCATCAATGCTTTTGAAGAAGTTGATTCTATGAAGGAGAAGATCGTCAAGGAGTTACAGGGAAAGATCAATGATTTTGAGGTGGCATTAAATTTTACGTCTGGAATTGGAAAAGAACACATGGCGATGGTAGAAGGAGTTTTAGAATTAGGGCTAAACTTCCGGCTGATTTCTGTTGTTCAAGGAGAAGTTCAAACATTAGGGCTACGAGCAAATTAAAAGTAAGTTAAGATGGAATTGTTTCTATTTTCTAACTGATAACTTTATACCATTGGAACAATAATTTATCTACTGCTTTAACTAACTCATATTCATTTCCGATGATCTTGATGCAGGTTCCTTGCGGATATATTCCTGTTTCGTTGCCGAGAACGAGTTCAATGACAGGCAAGCCTTTGGTGTTATCGCAGCTGACGATCTCACGGCCTTCACAAACAGGATCTTCAGTTGTACAGGAGCCGATAGGCTTTCGGTTCAATCCCTTAACGATGTTAAAACTTAATTCAGAAAGGGCTAAAGAATAATATTTATTGGCTATTGCTGGGTCGATAGCGATGAAAACATTTTCTCCTTGATTGAATTTAGGATCTAGATTT
>JACOZM010000005.1 GCA_016181345.1 Candidatus Woesearchaeota archaeon | reverse complement strand
CGGCAAAGTTAAAGGCATATTTTCCAGGGTTGATGTTTCTGGCATCGTAATAATCATTAATTCTCTTCGACATTTCTGCTTCCAAATCTACTGATTTTGTGCGGAAGGCGTCTATTTTCTGACCGTCTTTCTTGACTTCTACATCAACAAAAACATTTTTTATCTCTAAATTCCATTGGTTTAGAAGATCCAAGGTATATTGGTTGATTTTATTAGCAATAAGAAATTTGTCAAAGTAACTTATTTCTACGTTTGGCTCGCCGACAACTAGTTTTTTGACAACTTCAACCTGCTGGCCATCATAGGTTGTAATGGCAGATACTTCAAATTCTCCAAGATCAAAGATATCTTTATTTACTGTTGTTTTTAGGAGTTTGTTTTCGTTTGTTTTTAACGAAGTTGTCTCCGTTTCTTTGGTCTGAGCTTGCTGCTCTTTATCGTTTACATAAAATTTTGTCTGGACTTCTTGTAAATCTTGTTTTCCTAAATTTTCAACTTCAGAAACAAACTCAATTTGGCTTCCTGTCTCCTGAAAATTAACACTGGCAATAATATATTTATCTGGATAAGGTCCTTGGACGATGATCTTATGCTTTAGGATAACTTTAGAAGAAATAACGTTATCCGTAGAACTTTCAAGAGCTTGTTCTACGACGATATTAGCACTTGATGTTCCTGGCGGGATTGAACTAGGAAGACTAATGCTAAAATCAACAGGAAGAGAATCAGTATCTGATCTGAATTGAAGTTCTTTGGTGTTCAATGTAACATATTGACTCATTTCTCCTTCAAGATAGACTTTAGCAGAAAAATCCATTTGGTCATTATTAACAACCCAAAATTGTCCGCTAAGGGTTTTTATCTCTTCTGATTCGATCGTTGTCTTTGCCGGACGGATACCGATAGCTAGGGCTATGTTTACTGAAAGTAGCATGATCATTATCCAGATGATTATTCTGTGGGTATTCATTTTTTATTTTTTTCTTTGTTGGATGTTGTTCTTCTTAGCTCTTTTTTTAATTATTCTTTTTCTAATTATTCTCTTTATCAAATCTTACTAATTTTTTACTTATCCTCCTTCCATTGTAAATGTTACCGTTGATGATTTTGCTCCTGGCGGTTCACTTGAAGGAACAGTAACATTAAGATCAACAAGGAAATCATCGTTAACGTCCTGCCAGTTTAATCCTCGAACATGATAGCCCGTATAGGAACTAGACATATTGATAAAACTCAGATTGGAATTTGCTGTATCAAATGAACTACTTTCATTAGCTCTGATCTTGAACTGATATGCATTTCCTGGAAAAGAAGCACTGCTAAAGTATGATGTTGCTGTTATTGTTACATTGGCGATGATATTCCCATTATTGATAGCAGTAAATGGAGGAGGGGCGTTGTCTGTTGTATCATTCTTATCATTAATAGCCATGGAGCCGAAGGCTACGGAATTTGTCGTGAGCGTGATGAGAAGATATGATTGGACGGTAAAATTTGAAGTGTTAGACCAAGATCCGTATCCATTACTATCGTTAGCGGCAACCTTCCAATAATAGGTTGTGTCAACGTTGAGTTCTGTTGTAATAGCATAAGTTGTATTCTGACCGCTTGTTGGATTTATTTTTGTGACGTTCACTTCAGGATTATTGAAGGCGGAGTTATCATCAATAACTAGGTTATACATTAACGCGTCGCCGTCTGGGTCTGTTGAATTATTCCACGTGAAGCTAGGAGTTCGGTTTGTCGTGTAAGAGTTGTTGGCTAGTAAAAGAAGTATTGGAGAAGTTGGAAGAGTGTTTACTCCAGTACTTTCATTTGCAGAGAAACTGCTGAATCCTGTCGTGTTAAAAACAAGAGTTCCTCCAGAGTAACTTAACTTCCAGCACGTTCCAGCAGCAATACAGTCTGAACCATGAACTTGGATGTCTGCGGAACTAGTGGTATAATTACTCACTTTCATGATTCTGTTAACTGCGCTTAATCCAATTCCTGCTAATGTAATGTTGGCGCTGCTGTTAATAAATCCATCAGAGATATGACTAGTATTAAACGCCATAGTATTATTTCCTATATAAATCTCATTGCCGAAGACAAAATTTCCATTATTCGTCTTGAAGGTCAAATTATTTCTAAAGGTGAAATTAGTCCAAATAACTTCTCCGAAAGAATTATTATAGACTAAGGTGTCATTTCCTGAAATATCATTATCTGTAATTATACCGCCTATTGCTCCTGTGAAGTTGTTATTAAGATAAGTGTTGTTTCTAACTGTTGCACCACTATTAATGATATCTATCCCTATTGTTGCGCTATTAAAATTATTGTCCTTAATTATATTTCCGCTGGGGCCATTTGATATCCCAAGAATGACTAAATTAACAGTAGGTGCATAAAAATTGCTATTTTGGATAATATTATTATTTGAATCCTGAATAATATTTGTTCCATCACTGCCTGAATCTATTGAAGTATTAACTAACGTATTATTCAATGTATTTGAGTTTGAACCTATAATTAATAGTCCAGTATCAGTTACATTATTCAATTGTAGTCCATTTATGATGTTTGAAAATGCTGTGTATAATGTCATCCCTACTGGAGAATTTTGGATAACATCATTGCTAGAATTAGAACTATTTGTATCTTGTAGAATTATAACACCACCTGTTTTTCCTGATGATTCTAAAGTGTTTGAGTTCGAAGTAGAGGCGGTATTTGAAAATAGTATTAACGCAAAATTATCATCTCCACTATTATCGCTATCATTACCTGTAAGTCTGATAGTATTACGCTCAATATTATTTGTTCCTCCGCCAAGAAATACTATGCCAACAGTATTATCTCCAGTTGCCGTAATTGTATTAGTAGATATGTTCATTGTAGATAATCCTGTTCCAGCAATTCCCTGTGAACCGTTGCCAATAGTTCTGATTGTATTATTATAAAACGTACTTGCCGACAAACCGGGACCTACATTGATACTATTTTTACTATTGGTATTGATATTTCCTTCAGTTATGTTACAATGAGAAATATTTACTTGGTTTAATCCTGTATTGATGGTTATACCATATCCCAAAGTAGCGTCAGTAGAATAATTAATTAAATTACCAGCACAATTAAGATTCACGTTTGAAGATGTTATGGTAAAACAAGTTCCGGTAGAAGCGACGTTCTGATCCATAGTTATTGTTCCTGAACTAGCAATAGTTGCACATCCTACTTTTACTGTAAAATTACTCGTCGTAGAACTATTGATATTGTTTGATGAGTCGTTGGCTATGTAGGTTATGTTATATAATCCAGTAAGAAGATCTAAAGTTATTGAAGTATTATACTTATTATCAAAGTTTGTTTTATTACTTAATGTTAATTGATAGATCGTTCCGTTAGGATATGTTACGTTAGCAAATACTCTGCTCATGGCAGTTTCATCTGTAGCGTTAACTCCTATTTCTATAGTGTTTGTGATGTTGTAAACGGAATTTACGGATGGGATAGTAGTGTTGACTAAAGGTTTAGTAGAATCTCCTGCAGCAACAGCACTAGTGTGATTGATAGTTACGTTATACAATTCAGGAGTTACTGTTTCATTAAAAGTCTCGAAACTGACATTATATTGGAACCAGCGGTTATCCGAGATGGAATAATTGGACAGATACTGGGGAGACGTATCATTGATATCCGTAAATGATTCTCCGGAACAAGCAGCATCATTACAGCTCCGGACAGAAAGGTTTAGTCTAGTGGCACCGCGGAGATAGATGTTTTTAATTTCTGTTGCAGATAATGATCTGTTCCAGATAGCAAATTCATCTATACTGCCATTAAAATTTGCCCCTCCCGCAGAAGTACTGCCAATATTATAATCCGTCATATTTCCATCATCAACATTAAGATTTGCAGAAACATCAACTAGTAACACTCCATTTTTATAGCCATAAACACGACTTCCATCACTGGCATAAATGATGTGCTGCCATTGGTCTTGAGTTGCCGGAATCTGTGTATCAGCTGCTGTTCCGGTGGGATAAACTCCGTTATTAAAAATATTGAAATTATTATCTTGATAACCTATAATGAGAGCCCTCTTATTAGCAGTAGCACCAGACGCTCCTCCAGTAACATATCTATTAGTGATAATATCATCTGGCTTAACCCATAACGCTATAACTACATTAGTATCAGAAAGACGATTAGAAGGATTAAGATCAATATAATCACCACCATCAAATTCTCCTGAAAAAGCACCTAATCTGGGATCCCCATTACGTATACCGCTTCCATTCCATGTCCCATTATTTCCTTGTCCTGAATGATCATATACATGACTCTTATTTTCCCCCACAGAAGTATCATTATTAAAATGGAACAATAATACGTTTCCCGTCATATTTATATTTCCTGAAGCATAATCATTGGAACTTATCTCATTTTTTTGATTACTGGGCAATTCACCCAAAGCGCTATGCTTCCAGCTGATATTATTCCACGTTTGACTAGCGCTAACATCAAATATCTGGGAAAGAAAACTGGCATTGTTCCTCAAATTATTTAATCTCAAATGAGTGCTCGTCCCATTATAAAATAGATTGTTTCTTGTTCCGTTCGCCCACCCATAGGCTATGCTATTAATAAAAGTAAAGTTATAATCAATATCAAACACAGTTGATGTAGAACCATTTATGTTAGCCCATTTATCAGTAGCGGTAAAGATGATACTATAATTTCCAGATAAGGTAGAATTAAATGAAGTATTCCACTTATCAGCATGAGTTGTATCGTTCAAAAGGGTATATTGTACTGCGGTCCCATTAGGATACATGACACTAGCGGATACTGAAGTAATCTTGCTTTGATCACTAGTATTAGCGGCAATTTCAATAATATTGCTGGCATTGAAAATAGTATTGGCTGCTGGAAGAAGGTTTGTGACATTAGGATTATTCGCTTCAGTTCCAAAAGCAGTATAATCTACTGTAACGTTATACAACATAGGGGAATAGCTCGCTCCTGAAGTACCAAAATCAAAAGAATATTGAAAGTACTGATTATTAGAAACTGAAAAATTTATAGGTGTCATCGGGGTTTTTAAGTTCGTAAATGTTTCTCCTGAACAAGCCGAGTCATCACAACTTCTTACTGAAAGATTCAGTCTTATTAATCCTCTTCGATATAAGTCTTCAATTTCGCTTACCGACAAGTTACGATTCCAGATGGCAATTTCGTCAAGTACTCCTTCCCAATATTGGGATGCTTGAAATTGTCCTAGTGTTAAAGCTTCAGTAGTATTAGTAACTGTTCCTGTTTTAGCACAGGTAACATTTAATAGACCGTCCCAATAGACCCTCATATTAACACCGTCATAAGTACCGGCAAGATGATGCCAAGTTCCAGCAGTATATTTCACGCCATCAGTATCGCAATTAGTTGCTGTTCCAGTAGGATTACCAGTGAATAATCGGAACCGAAAGTCATCTGCGGTTGCCGAGTGAAATACCCTGTATGCCCCATCATTCGCCAATGACTTACCAAAAACACCTCCTCCTACTGCTTCTGTAATAGGTAGTGAAGGGTTGATCCACGCAGAAAAAGCCATCGTATTAGTGTTAATATTAAGGGTTTTACTATTTGCTATGGAAATCATCTGGGAAGAACTACGTCCAAAGTCCATTGAATAGTTTCCTAGAATCTTACTTGAACCATTAAATGTTGGACAAGTAGTTCCAGTACAAGTACCATTATTATTGTTTCCGGAATAATCGTAAAAAAATGTAGTATTCTCTCCATAAGCCGAATCGTTATTCAAGTGGATTAATAGCACATTTCCCGTCATATTAATAGTCGGTGTTACTACTTGATTGCTTGGCATTTCTCCGGAGTTACTTACCCAGGAGATATTGTTCCACGTTGCGGAAGGACCTGCATCAAATACTTGGCTAGTGAATGTACCATTTAAACCTAAGCTAGTATTAAGCATGACTTTTCCGTCGGTAGTATTAAAGAAAGTATTAGCATGAGTTCCAGAACTAAAGTTAGTCTGAGTTTCGTCTTTAAAAGTTGCTAATCCAGTAATTCCGTAATATCCTAAAAAAGAGATTACTCCTATTAACAATAAGCAGGAGATA
>JACOZM010000004.1 GCA_016181345.1 Candidatus Woesearchaeota archaeon | reverse complement strand
CAACCCGGATAGCCCAGCCTTGTTTCCGCAAGAAAATTTATTAATTGTAATGTTAACGAGTCCACCGCTATGGTTAATTAAATTAATTTCTCCTGTTCCAAGAGTATAATTAGCTAAAAATGCCTTAATTGTATGGTTTCCGGAAGTATAATATTTAACATTATCTAACAAATAATATTCAGTTAACTCTAATCTGGTTAAACCATTACTATCTGTCAGATTGGTATCATCAAGATTATTAATAACGTTATACCCCGTTACATTAACCAAACTAACTGGTTCGCCAGTTGCGTTGCTAACATTAACATTCACGTACCATTTAACATAGATAAGATTAGTAGAATCAATAGAATAATAGTCTCCTAATGAAGAGTTAATAAATGTAGTCACGCAGGCATCTGCATAAGAGCAACTATCGGCATAAAGAGAGGAATCATTACTCCCAGAAGAATTCATATTTATAAAAACATTATTATTACTATTTGATGTTTTCAACAAAGTAAATGCATTATAAACATTAGTGTCAGTAATAGTAATATCATCTGTTTGAGAACCGATAACTATAGCAATATTACTATAATTAGTCATACTTATCAGGGTGTTCTGTATTTTAAGATCATTTCCGGTCGTAATGTTTAAGGCTTCACTGTTATTTATTCTTTGTCCAAAATAGATACTATTATTCGTGAAATTTAAGCCATCAATTATAGCCATCATAATCCCAGCATTATTGGTTCCTGCACTAGTAAAATTAACTTTATTACCAGCCATGGAGTTATTATAAGTAACATAATATAGATATATTCCACTACTAGAATTAGAACCGTTAATATTAACAATATTGTGGCTTATATTCATATTACTTATTTCATATAATCCATTATTGCTAACTATTATTCCATAGCTGCCTACTGAAGAAGATACGGTAATATTATTGCTGGTTATATTATTAAGCCTATCTGTGACGTAAATTCCATAACCACCAACAGTATTGTTAGTGCCAATAATATTGATATTGTTACCATGAATTGTATTTTCTTCAACATTATCAAAAAATACTGCATAAGGATTAGTTTTCCCATAAATTCTAGTTAAATTATTTTTTAAAAGCTGGATATTCCTCATAGTATTGGTAATATAAATGACGTAATCGGAATCATTCCCATTATTAGAGATAGTATTATTACTAATAGTAATATTTTCTGATAAACCATAAGTGTAAACACCATAGTTTGATTGATTTGATATTAGGGTAATAGTATTATTATCAATAAGAGAATTATCAATTCCATTAAATTTAATTGCCGCAGTATCTGTCGTAATCGGAATCAAGGTATTTGTGATTATACAATTTTTGATTGTAATGTTTCCAACATATTCTGCTGATATTGCACTTCCGATACCTATCCCACCATAATTTATAGAGTAACCAGAACAATCTAAAGTTACATTTGAAGTGTTCATTACAAAACAACCACTTGGGGAGCTCACACTTTCAACCAAGGTAGTAGTATTAGTAATAGTTTGGCAATAGTTTATTGCTGATGAATTAAGTGCTTGAAATAATCCTGTAACTGTAACATTTGCTGACAACAAACCCGTGTTATTGTTATAGGAGATATTACAATTATTAGTATTATCACATCTTGAACCATCACGTAAAAGATAAGGTGTTGTGTTATAATTTAAGCTTCTAACCTCAATAGTTGAAACTCCCAACAATTTATTAGACGTTCCTCCTGAAGAAAGAATCCCAATGGCATTGTCGGAAAGAAAAATAGTAGAGTTATCAGCTTTTAGATTATTTAAATTACAATCTAAATCAGTAAGGTTCCAAACGACTTGGCCGTAAGAGTTGTTATAGATTATTTGATTATAACTAGATGCACCGGTATTATCGATAACAGAATTTGATGAAGCTGATGAGAAATTGTTATTTAGAAAGACATTATTTGCACTGCCAGAACCTAACAGATTTAACCCATAGCCACTAGAGGAAGCAATTGATGAAATAATGTTTCCTTCAAAATAATTTGAAGATGCGCTTAACCTAAAAGCGTCACCACTAGATGTTCCTGCTGCAACTATATTATTCCATAAATACCTATTATTCCCAGTATTCCCAGTACTAGAGGCAACTCCATAATTTAAAGATGAGCCACTAGTTAAGATATCATTATTAGTGAAATTGTTATATACTGCAGTACTTAACGAAACACCTTCATTTTGCGAAGAGGTTCCACTGGTTCTGATAGTATTATTATTAATTATTGTATAATTAACCTGAGTAAAACGAATTCCATAATTAGTGGTAGTACCATTAGTAGAAATATAATTTCTAGAGATATTTAGAGATACAGAGAAGTTAATAAAAATCCCATAATTACTGCTTGAACCATTAGTGTAAATAGTTGAATTATAAATAGTGCTATTATCTGAACTAGTAAAATAAACCCCATAATTAGTTGATCCAGAAGTACCATTTTTCTTCAAATTACAATTTCTAATCGTGATATTATCATACCCATTTGTATTATTCACACCATATCCCGTGCCTGTTGCACCATAGTGGGCAGTGAATCCATTACAATCTAATGTTAAATCATTAGCATTAATTGTAAAGCACGTTGTATCATTGCTAACATCAGATGTCAGTGTTAAACTACTGCTTACTGTTCCGCAACTTGTAGAAGTTGCTTCAGCTTGAATTCCGATAGAACTAGGATTAGAGGATTCTGTAGGAGCTATTCCAACATTTTGTTCAGAGGCAGAATTATGGTCTGGTTGAGAACTGTCTTCAGGCAGAGATTGGTTTAAAGCGCTATCATCTATTATTCGGGGATCATCAGGCAGGATCGTTGTACTACTACCTCCTGTAATAGCTGCCCCGGTTAATAGGTTAAACGAATGGACTGAAAAAATATCGAGGGAGTTGCCTAAAAACACTAAAGTTAGAACTAGTGGTAAACAGAGTAAAAGTACAACTAACCCCTTATCTCTTTTTTCCACTAGCGAACACCTTTCTGTCTATATTCCTTTTCTACACTCCAATAATGCAACTTACAATTTCCAATAACTCTAACATCAATAACTCCCTGGCCTTCTAACTTCATCAAAGCCATTCCGCACGTTACTCGAGATACTTTCGTCTGATCAGCGAGTTCTTGAATGGTTAAGCCTCGAGTGTCTTCTAGAAGGATCTGCTTAATTTTCTCAATAGTTACCTCTATTTTCCCCATATGTCCTATTTAAATAGCATACTAGTAACTAGTATTTATAATAGTTTCTATTTATATTCTTTTGTTCTAGCGATTAGCTATTGTCACTAAAACTATTCACTAGTGATTAATTTAGCTTAAAATGAGGGGAGATGAAATTAATTTTTCTATCGAGAGGAAATAGTTGTTGGATACGACACAGCCAAAAAGCAACAAAAGCTTTAAATATACTTTAGTATACCAAAGTAAACTGTGAAAATTATGGACACGACTATCAAGATTCATGAAGATACAAAACAAGAACTAGATACTTTTAGAGAGTATAGGAACGAGAGCTATGACGAGGTAATTCGGAAAGTAGTATTCATTGCTAAAACCTGTAAAACTGAACCAGAACTCAGCCAAGAAACAATCCGAGCCATTGAAAAAGCAAGGGAAAGAATAAAAAGAGGCAAGTTTCTAACCGAAGCAGAAGCACGAAAGAGACTGGGATTGTAATGCCCTTCAAAATTGTTTATTTCTTAACTGGGTCTGATACCCCGCAGCTCTGCTGCGATTGGGATTTTTTATTTTTGGAACACAAAAAATGAGGGGGTGGTTTTTCGTGTATGAACTTATCTTTGATAATGAAGCCATTGAGTTCCTGAACAAGCTTCCAAAAGAAGTAAAGGAGAGAATCTTCAACAAGCTTATCTCTGCAAAAGAAAATCCATTCCATTTCTTTGAAAGATTGACGGGGAGAGGTGATTACAAGCTTCGAGTTGGTGATTATAGGATTGTTGCTGATCTTGACCAAGGAAACAACACGATTAAAGTAACAATTATTGGACACAGAAAGAACGTCTACAAAAATCTTGACTAGCACCCTACCCCTAACAATTATTTACTTCCGTTGTAATAAATAAAGAGATATGCTTCAAGAAAATCTGGTGAGAACATCTCCAACCAGATATAAACTACCCGTAATAAGAATGAGATCTTCTTTTTTAACTAAAGAGAGAGCTTTTTCAACAGCTTTTACTGGATTTTTTATTTTAGTGATAGGAATTCTATGGGGCGATATCCACTTTTCTAACGTATCTAAGGATGCGGGCTTATAATTCCCTTGAGTTAGAATCACCTGTTCAAATAAGGGAACAATCAGCTTGATCATCTCCGGAATATCTTTATCTTTCGCTATGGCTAGAACTAAAACTTTTCTATGAGCGATATTTTCTACAAATTTCTTTACAACAGTCATTCCAGCTACGTTATGCGCTCCATCAATGATGATTAACGGTTTTTTCTTTAATATTTGAAGTCTTCCAACCCATCGAGTCTTTAGTAACCCTTTTTGTATCTGTGATAGCGATACCTGTATTTCCCCTCGTTTATGTAATAACAGGATGCCTTGGATTGCTAGGCAAGCATTTGTTACCTGATGTTCACCAAGTAATTTTAGAGAATACTGATTATTGTTAAAGGTAAAGAAGACTCCCTTTAAACTAGATTTAAGAGTAGTATAATCATGATTTAAGATAAAGAATTTTGCGTTTTTCTTTTCTGAATTTTTTTTAAATATTTTGATGATATTAATATTCTTATCTCCGGTTAAGACGAGCCCATTCTCTTTGATGATCCCTGCTTTTTCAACCGCTATTTTTTTAAGAGTACTGCCTAAATTTTTTTGGTGGTCAAATGAGATGTTCGTGATAATACTCATCAATGGATTGATCACATTCGTTGCATCTAATTTTCCCCCCATACCTACTTCAATAACAGCAAAGTCTACTTTTTTTTCTGCAAAATAGAGAAAAGCTAATGCTGTCGTGCATTCAAAAAAAGAAGGTTGAAGATTGTTTTGTTCACATACAACCTTTATTTTTTTGATTGATTTGATAATGTCCTTATCGCTGATCTCTTGTCCGTTGACTCTTATTCTTTCGTTAAATTTAACTAAATGTGGGCTGGTGTACATTCCAACGGTATATCCGGCTTCTTGCAAGATCTGAGAAATATACGCTGTTGTAGAGCCTTTACCGTTCGTTCCAGCGATATGAATACACTTGACTTTATTTTGCGGGTTATTCAGAAGATGAAGAAGTTTGGTGATGGTTTCTAACCCTAGTTTAATGCCAAAATGTTCTAAGCTATACATATAGTTGAGAATAGATTGCATGGAAAGTTTCTATAAATTCCTCTGATAAATATTTTTTCGATGTCCAACAATTCTGACGGCAATTGCTTTTTCTTCTTCAATAATATCAACTATTGCACGATAATCTCCCGCCCTAATTTTATAGCCAGGATCACCTACCAACTTATCTAAGAAGTGATGAGGATCATTCTTTGCTGAATCCATTTTTTGAACAATCCGTTTAGCAGCGATATTCGGCAATTTTCTTAACTCTGCTAATGCTTTTGGCCGCCACTTAATGGTATATGCCATTATCTGAATTCTTTAAGAACTTCCTTGTGGTCAATGTACTCGGAGAGAGGTTCTGCCCTTGCTGTAGCTAATTCTTCTTTCACTGCATCGTTCAATTCAAAATCTTCTTCCAGAACATGCATTACCCGATGTAATACTGCTTTAATTTCCTGAATATCTTTATCCAATTTACTAAGAGTTGTTGCTTCCATTTTACATAGTGAGAGAAATAATATTTTATAAATGTATCTGCTGCAAATACTAATGGACTGCCTCTTAATCTTGGAGAAAACAGTATCGGCATCTTTAAATAACCTGATAAATTTATAGAGAGCATGAATTCAAACGACATTTCCCAGCTGATAGAAAGAGCATTGGCGTGGCTGGAAGAGGAATATGCGCGCTATCTTCAGCTCAAGAAGAGTTATAATAATTTAAAGGACAAGGTTGATAGTGTAGCGGTGCAAGAATTTGATAGTGGAAAAATAAGGAGGATTATCAGAAAAATAGGAAAAGCCGAATGGCGCTTTGACAGGTATCAGAAAAACTTGAAGCCCGTGATGGTTGTTT
>JACOZM010000003.1 GCA_016181345.1 Candidatus Woesearchaeota archaeon | reverse complement strand
ATACATCGATAAAATAAAATTAGAGATTAAGAAGGATTTCGGTTCCGGCTATATGTCCGATCCTAAAACCCAGGAATTTCTAAAAGAGCATCATAATGATTATCCTCATCTCTTTCGGAAGAGATGGCAGTCCTACCAGAATATTCTTGAACAAAAAAAACAGAAGAAGCTTGGTGAGTTTTAAGAGTTGTTAATATATTATAATTTCTATGTGTTCTAACTAAATGGTGTTTTTCTTATAGTAACATTTATATATCATATGTTATTCTATTGTATCAAATGTTACAAAATTATAACAAATGGAAGGTCTTGCAGGAGTTCTTTACTAATCCTACTTCTGAACTACAATTGAGGGAAATTAGTCGGAATATCAAGCTTGGCTTACCTTCGGTGAAAAATTACTTAAAAAAATTTGAAAAAGAAAGCTTTATTGTAATAAAAAAGAACCGCGTCCAGGGTTATCCACTCTATTTAGCTAATCGCGATAATCCTCAATTTTTATTTTACAAAAAAGTTAACCTTATAGATCAAATCACTAATTCCGGGTTGTTGCAAGAGCTCTATGATCTGTTTCTTCCTAACGTGATTGTGTTGTTCGGTTCTGCTTCTAAAGGAGAAGATGTGGAAGGAAGTGATATCGATATTTTTGTTGGAGCTAAAGAAAAGACCATCAATTTATCTAAATATGAAAAAACATTCAAAAGAAAGGTCAATCTATTTTTTGCGCCAGATTTCCACAAACTGAGTCCAGAATTAAAGAATAATTTATTAAACGGGATAATTTTAAAAGGGTATATCAAGGTGTTTTAAATGTTAATAATCAAGTTGAGATATAAAAATTAAGCAAAGATGTGATAATATGGTTGTCCTTACTAAAATAAAAAAGAGAGTGCTGGAAGATTTGCCTGGCTTTATTAAAGAAGAGCCGAAAACGATTTATGAAGAATTGCGGCTAAGTAAAAATGGAGTAACTCTTATTCTCTACACCTCTGGAAAATTATTGCTTCAACGAAATTCTTCTGCGGTTAAAAAGATGGCCGAATTCTTAGAGCATAAAGGTGCCGGAAAAATCGCTAAAGAAGAGCATTTCCGCCAAGAAAAAGGATTCTGCATTGGAAGTGATGAATCTTTGAAAGGGGATACTTTTGGCGGGATTGTCGTAGCTGCAGTGAAAGCCGATGAAAAGATAAGAAAAAAACTGATTGAGTTAGGTGTTGCTGATAGTAAAACTCTTAGTGATAAAGAGATCTTGCCATTAGCTGAAAAGATAAAAAAAGCAGCAGAATGCGAAATCAAGAGCATTCTTCCTGAAGAATATAATCAGCTTGCTGGTAGCGTTACTGATCTGCTGAATCGCTTACATTTTCGCACAGCCAGTTATTTATCTCCTGGCCGGCATATCGTTGACAAATATCCTGGTTGCACGGTCGGCGATGTTCAGGAGGAAAAAGCTGAATCTAAATATGTTGAAGTAGCCGCAGCCTCTATTTTGGCTCGAGCAACGGCATTACAGCAGTTAGACTTTCTAAGTGTTGAAGCTGGCTTCCCTTTGCCGAAAGGGAGTACACATGTACTATTGGCTTTACAGGAGCTGAAAGAACGAGGATTAAATTTTAAGAAATTTGTTAAAATAGATTTTAGGAATGTGCAAGAATTTCTATCCTAGAAACTCTGAACATCCTAAACAGTAGTTGCTTTTTAGAACGTCTAGGATTTTTTAAACGGAAAAAATAAGCTGCAGGATAGATATCAATTTCGTTGTTAATGCCTGATGATCCGCCGAATCATTTTAAAGCCCAGATAATTTTATAAACATCTTATCTATCTAAATCTATATGGCCCAGCCTTTATCTCAGCTAACCCAAGAACAGCAGAAAGAGTTAGAGGAAAAGCTGAAAAAAATGTCGCCGGAAGAACTTTTAGAATTTCAGAAAAAGCAATGTATTTTCTGCCAGATCATTTCCGGGAAGATTCCTTCTAAGAAACTTTATGAAGATGACTCCTGCTTGGCTATTCTTGATATTAATCCCGCTACAAGGGGACATTTACTCATCCTGCCGAAAGAGCATTATGCTATCATGCCACAAATTCCTGACAAACTAATGGGGCGATTGATGAACGTAGCCAAAACATTATCTAAACTCCTTTTGAAAGCACTAAGGGCTGACGGAACGACAGTATTTATCGCTAATGGATTAGTTGCCGGACAAAAAGCCCAGCATTTTATTGTCCATCTTATCCCTAGAAAAGAAGGGGACGGAGTGATGACTATTAACGAGCATTCTTTAGATGAAGCTAAGCGTATTAAAGCAAAAATCGCCATTGAAAACAGATTAAATGAATCGTTAGGGGTTAAGAAAGAAGTTATTGATACTGGAAGCAATGTTGATAGTAGCAATGTTGATACCGAGAGTAAAAAAGAAGAGAGTAAAAAACCTATCAAGGATTCTCCAGCAGCTCAATCAAGATCTAAAAATAAAGAGAAAAAAGAGGATCAGGAAAGTAAAGAGAGCCAAGAAAAAACAGTGAACAAGGAAAGCAAAGAAAAAAAGGAGAACAAAGAAAAAAAAGAGAGTAAAACAAAGAGTAGCAAAAAAAATAAGGATTCAATGAATGATTCAGAGGATCCTGCTGATGATAAAGACCATACAGATGATAAAGATACTGCTGATAAAGACCCTGCAGATAAAAAAGATTCTTCTGATGATAAGGACGAGGTTAGCTTAGACGATATTGCTAATCTGTTTAAATGAATAATATGCCTAATATTTAATGAATATATCAAAAATATGAAATGCGAATATTGCGACGTGCTGGAACGGAATGAGAATATTATTTATCAGGACAACGATGTAGTTGTAGCTATAAAAGAATATGGCCTGGTTGAAGGACAGGCAACAATCTTTCCCAGGAAGCATTTGACTATTCTAGAAATGGCCAATGATGCTATTTTAGAAAAATGCTCGGTAATAGCTAATAAGGTGGGAATAGCAGTATTTGATTCTTTGGGAGTTCAGGGAACAAACCTCATCATCAACAACGGGCTAGGGGCAGGACAAAAAATTCCTCATTTTTCACTAGACCTCATTCCCCGACAGCGCGATGATAATCTTCCTCTTTTTTGGCAGCCTCAAACGTCTAACGACGAAGAAATAGGTACAACATTTTCTTTGCTTCGGGAAGAGTTAGTCTCCTTACAGCATCTCCAGGAAAAAAATAAGGATGAAGAAAAGTCTTTAACAACTGCTGAATCAAAAGCTAAACAGCATACAGAAGGAAAAGAAGATCTTGATTCAAAAGATAACGTTGATTCAAAAGATAATGGAAAAAGTAATTATATGATTAAGTCTCTTCGTAGGATCCCTTAGTTTCTTCTTATCGTAATTATAACAATTATAATCGTTCTTACAATAGTTATTCTCTTTTACTTCTTTACTACTTACTCGCCTGTTGATGCAAAAAATAATCATAAATCTTTTTACTCTCTTGATCAGGATCAGAATGTGCATATCGCTCTAAGGACTTGCCTTCTGTCCACCACATTTCTGCTAGTTCTGTCCAAGAAAATTTCCTGCGTAAGATTTTATCTGGAGCCCCATCCATTTTCCCAAACCTGCTTCCATCGTAAATGATCAGCCCTTCATACTTTCCGGGACTTACATTTCGAAATAATGCTAATGATAAAGAAGTATAATCTTCGCCCTGTTTTTTGGCAGGAACATAACTTAATCGAACGTAGTCATAAGACACTCCTTCGACTGTTGTTCCATCCAAGACAAGTTCATATTTTGTTGTTTCAATCCCATTAACCTCGATTGATCCTCGTTCTCCTTTAGCCTTAAGTATTTCCACTATTTTATTTACTTCATCTAGAGGAGCTGCCGATACTTTAGGTGAAGGAACTGAAAGTAATGCCACTAAGGTTGCTGCTTGGATTGATCTTTTTATAAAAGACATTTCTTAATCCTGAAGGCATTTGTTTATAAGCATTTCCGAGTTTGATCTTAAGAGTAAATTTGAATATCCCAAAAGTGCAAAATATTCGAACATTTATTTGCACTGTTGTATATATAAAATTGGTATTTATGTTCGATTATTTACCAATTTTAGTATATAACTTCAATAAGTTTTATAAAAACGGATTCTTCCTAAAATAATGAGCGATATCTGTCTTAGAACATTAAACCACTTAGAACTATTAACTCTGGTCAAATACTCATATCTAGGACATCTCAGACCACTATGAAACTGCAATTTTATCCTTACGACTACCAGTACAAAGTGAAAGAAGATAAAGTTTATGTTTATCTTTATTCCAAGCTAGACGATGGACAGAAATCTTGTATCAGAATAAAATGTCGTCCATATTTTTATGCTAAGATCCAGAAAATTCCTAATGTAGATGAGAGGTTGAACGGAATAAGAATTCAAGTTGGATCTCAAGAGGGGAAGATTACTGGTTGGGAGAAAGTAGAAAAAGAGCTCTTAGGCCATCCAGAACAACTATTAAAGATATATACAAATATCCCTAAAGCAGTTCCTCCTATCAGCCAAGAGCTTGAATCCTGGGGTGTAACGTGCTATGAAAAAGATATTTTTTTTGTTCAAAGATTTGTCAGAGATACGGGAATTTTACCATTGCATCTAGCTGAAGCGGAAGGTGAATTTCTCGCGGATAACTTAGAACTCCGAGTTCCTTTGTTTGAAGCTAAAACAATAATTCCCTTACCTTCAGTTTCATCAACACTAACAATCGAGAAACAGCCGCAATTAAGGATATTAAGTATTGATATTGAAACGTATTCCCCAACAAAAATAATTCATTCTCAAAAGAATCCAATTTTGATGATTGCATTTTCGGGAGTTGACGAGCTAGGGAATGCGATGCAGAAAGTTATTACATGGAAAAAATTTCCGCATCAATTGGAGTACGTTGAAGTTGTCAGCGACGAAAAAGAATTACTGCAGCGGTTTAAAGAAATAATTATTGACTACCACCCGGATATTATTACTGGATATTTTACGGATGGATTTGATTTTCCCTATTTGAAGACAAGAGCTGATCAATGGAAGATCACTTTAGACCTTGGTTTAGACTATTCTCAATTAGAAGCAGGAGACCAGCGTAAGGATTGTAAAATAAATGGGATATTGCACCTTGACGTATTTAAATTTGTCAGGAATATTTTTGGCAAGAACTTGAAGACGGATTCTTTTTCGCTGGATGAAGTTGCTCATGAACTCTTAGGCCATCGCAAACATCCTGTTGACGTTTCTAAATTATATTTGGCATGGGATAATAATGATCCGTCCTTGGAAGAGTATTGCAAATACAATTTTCACGATGCCGACTTAACCTTGAAACTTTGCCAAAAACTATTATTTGAGATGATCGAATTTTCACAAATTTGCGGGCTTCCGCTTTTTGATGTTATTCGGATGACTTTTTCCCGGCTTGTTGAAAGTTATATCCAGAAAAAAGCGATTGAGTTTAACGTCCTTTCTCCTAATCGCCCGAGTAATTTTCAGATTAATCAGCGGATGGATGAATCGTATGAAGGAGCCTTTGTCTATGAGCCGCGTCCTGGGCTCTATGATAATATCGTTGTTTTTGATTTTCGGTCATTGTATCCATTGATAATAACTTCCCATAATATCGGTCCGGAAAGCTTGCAGTGCTCCTGCTGTAAAGAGAAAAAGTCTAGCCACGTTCCCGGATTAGAGGAATATTGGTTTTGCGAAAAGAGAAAATTTATTCCTCAATTGTTGGGAGAGCTTATCACCAAACGATCAGGGTTAAAAAAAGAGATTAAAGAGCTGAAAAAAGCTAAACAAGAAACCTATTTTTTAGAAGCAAAGTCATATGCGTTAAAGATTCTAGCCAATTCTTTTTATGGATATTTAGGATATTTTGGAGCGAGATGGTATTGTTTCGAATGTGCCAGATCAACAACAGCGTATGCTCGGGACTATATCCAAGAAACGATTAAAAAAGCTGAACTTGCTGGATTTAGTGTTGTCTACGGTGACACGGATAGTATGTTCGTTCAATTAGGGGAGAAAACTCTTCAGGAGGCTCAAGAATTTTTACAGACAGTCAATAAGAGCCTTCCAGGACAGATGGAATTAGATTATGAAGGATTTTATTCTCGGGGGATTTTCGTTGCTTTAAAGGGAGGAGATCGAGAAAGCGAAGGAGAGAAAAAATCGATCGGAGCAAAAAAGAAGTATGCTTTATTACGTGCGTGAAGATGGATCGTTAAAAATAACCGGTTTTGAAACGGTTAGGCGGAATTGGAGCGAGATCTCTAAAGAAGTTCAGGAAAATGTTCTACGGCTTGTTTTAGAGAAAAAGAATGAAGAAGCAGTCAAATATGTTCGCAATATCGCCTCTGATTTGAAGAGCGGAAAAACAGACAAAAAGAAATTGATCATTAAAACAAAAATAACACGTGACCTTGGCAGCTATTCTTCTATCGGGCCGCATGTTAAAGTTGCTCAGGAAATGGTTGAGCGAGGCAACCCTATTTCTCCTGGGACTATCGTTGAATATATTATTGTTAAAGGAGACAATTTAGTCCGTGATCGGGCTAAAATAGTTGAAGACGTAAAAGAAGGAGAATATGATGCCGAGTATTATCTTAATAACCAGATTATTCCTGCAGTTTCCCCTATTTTTGCTGTCATTGGCTATACGGAAGAAGATATTTTTTCCTCAACAAAACAAAAAGGCTTAGGAGATTTTTTTAGATGAGAATGCAGTCTAAGAGAACTTAATCTAAGAGAAAATCTAATTTAACAGAAGCTAATAATACTAACAATATTAATAATCATCAAGAGAGATAATGGCTAGGGAAATACGAGATATTGGGGGATTTGTTTATCAACACTTTGATTTTTCTCATTCTGAACGAGAACCAACAAGTGCTGATTCTGTTATTATCTATGAAGGAGTTTATTATTATCGCTGGCGGGGAACTTCAATCGAGGAAGGGATTGATATTGTAACACAGCCAGATAACTATCAGGCATCCACCGCAAAATTATTTCGTATTTCAGCAAAACAGCTTTTTGCAAAAGTTGATCTTCTTAAAGAGCGTCCTTTTGCAGAAGGGCATCATATTATTGACGTTTTAAACGAATAGTATTAAAATGAATAGTATCAAAAACATTTTTAATCTCAACATTGTTCAGATGTTCAGAAACAATATTCTCCGATACCCCTACAGCCATTCCGGTTATCCCATTTTGTTGGTAAGGCTGATAAGTTCCTATGGCTAATAGTGTATTATCAACAATAAATGCCTGCTGGCCATCTTTCTGAAAAGTATAGATAATATTATGTTCTTTTCCATCTAATAATTCTACATTTTCTGCAATCAATGGGGGCATCCCTGCAACAACTCTTTTTTCTTTCGGATAGTAAACGATAGCTAGCCCGGGAATTTTACCTGAAGAAAAAAGCACAACAACATCTTCAGTTACTATCTGAGGATTCAGGCTAACCCATCCATCTAGTGTTCCGGCTTCTTCAGATGGAAAATCAGTGGTAGAGGAAGGAATTTCTTCTAAAGGCAATTTCTCCTTAGAACTTATATCCTCTGCGGCTATACTTTCTTCTGTTGGTACACTTAGTTTTATCAAAAAAAATGATCCTACCATAACTGCGATAATAACAATAATAGCAATTCCAAAGAGATAGTGGGGCTTCTTAGCCATCATTGGATAAGTTCTTACTTCCTCATTTCTGTTCTTTCCCGGTTTCTTTTTAGGATTTTGGCCTACTCTTTTTTTCATATTATTAGGAATTATTTAGGAGTATAAAAACCTTCTTTTTTTTCTTAAAAATTAGGCTGTGATCATATCTTCCTTCTCTTAATTCATAAACCATACTTTTAAAAATAATAAGATATTCTCCTCAAAAATGAACGTCGGCGGGCAAGCTGTTATTGAAGGAGTCATGATGCGGAATAAAGAAAGGCTAGCTATAGCTGTCCGTTTGCCTAATGGAAAGATTAGGGTTAAAACTGAAGCTTCTACAAAATTTCCTAAGGTATTTGATGTCTTTTTCCTGCGGGGAATCATTGGTTTGGGGTACACTTTATATGATGGTCTTAAGGGGTTAACTTGGAGCAGCAACCAGCAGCTGAAAAAAGAAGAAAAACTAACT
Source organism: Candidatus Woesearchaeota archaeon (assembly GCA_016181345.1). Taxonomy (GTDB): domain Archaea; phylum Nanobdellota; class Nanobdellia; order Woesearchaeales; family GW2011-AR9; genus JACOZM01. The sequence continues at coordinate 6,971 of JACOZM010000003.1, read as the reverse complement.
AAAAAAGAGCTTTTTTTAAGTATCATCGGATCATTTTTTTTTGCACTTCTCTTTTTTGTTGCCTTGCCATTTTTCTCTGCGAAATGGATCGGTTCAGAAGGTATCTGGTTTGATGTAGTTGATGGGATTGTCCGAATAACGTTATTTCTAGGATATTTGGGTATTATTTCCAGGATGAAAGATGTGAAACGTCTATTTCAATATCACGGAGCGGAACATAAGGCGATTTACTGCTATGAATCCGGACAAAAACTAACGTTAAAGAACGTCAAGCAATTTTCCCGATTTCATCCTCGTTGTGGGACTTCATTCTTATTCCTAGTGTTATTGCTGTCCATCCTTATTTTCTCACTCATTCAAGGTCCTTTAATCGTTAAATTTTTTGGCCGAATTTTACTTCTGCCGGTTATCGGAGGAATAAGTTACGAGTTAATCAAGTTAAGTGATCGATGGAGAAATAATGTAATTGTGAAAATCATTACTGCTCCAGGATTATGGCTTCAGCGCTTAACGACAAAAGAACCTTCTGACAAACAATTAGAAGTAGGGATTAAGGCTCTTCAAGGTGTAATATAAGTTTCTCTCTTTTCCTATTTCTACTTTCCTAACAGTTATTCAACTTCTATTCAAGAAGGTGTTGGTAAAATGTTTGAGCTAGTTCCGAACAGTGCAGAGTTTGTGGTATGGAGATTAAGATGGGCAGGACATCATTATCTAAAACCATCTCTACAAATTCTGCAATTCTTGGCTTTAATCGATATCTGGGATAGTCTTGTTCTTGACTACTTCTACCTCTACTAAATAAAGCTCGAGGTGTTCCAGCTAACAAATAAACAAGTTGATATCCGGGGTATAATGATTTAAATGGGGTAAATACTCGTTCCTCCAAGTCTTCTCTTCCTCGTTCTTTTGCACTTTCGCTAGGTCTCCAGAATCCTGAATCGACATGGCGCAGAGCAGTTTTAATTTCACCGATGACTAGATACTTATCCGGCTCGTGGCTTTTTTTTTGAACATAGAAAGGAGCTAATCCATCTATTTCACATTTTTGATAGCATCGTCGCTCTCGAACATATAAAAGAGGTTCGCCTTCTTCCCCTTCAACAAAGAGATGAAACGTTGTCCTTCGGTCAAAACGGAGAAGATATTGTCCTTTCCATTGCACAACGTGCCGTTTGAATGGCCTCCCGACTCTACGCTGCTCTTCTAAAACTTCGCCTCGGCTTTCTGTATAACCATCTTTAATCGCTTGAAATCGTAATTCATCTAAGAATGACTCAAGCATAAGGTATAAGGATCGATCACCTATCCTTCCCTGTAAGTTGGAGACAACTTCATTTTTCATAGTAGTCCCTCTCCAGGAAGCCAAATCGTCTTTGTCATAAAGAATTATTCTTGACTCTCTGCTTCCCGTCCTTCCAGAAGGCGGTGATTTTGCTACTGCCCGTCTTTTTATTCTATTGACTCTTACATCAATTGCAGGCTCATAAAGATTCGGCACTACCCAGAAATCTTCTGGCTTTCTTTCTTCACGAGAAACATAATCATCGATAGAAGGCCGAAATAATCTCGGAACATAAGGTTCAAAAGGGTTATAATCCCTGGATTGCATACGTTTAGTAAACTAAGTCAGTTTAAAATTATTCTCCCAAGCTATTATAGAGGTTAGAGAACTATACTGACGGTGATTAATTTTCAAACTTATCAAATCAACTACATCTCACTTAATCGCTCTTATTGAGATCAATTTCCGTTTTACTATACTCTTTCATAACTATTCTCACCACCATAATTCAGAAGAGATTTGTTTATAAATAAATTTCCGCTATTTAACGTTATGGCTCTAGATAGTAATCTCCAACTGTATACTTTTCTTGAAGGATTGAGGGTCATCAATGATCGTGATGAACGGGGATTAGTTTTAGGATATTCTTTAGCTCAAAGCCTTCTAACTACACCTCTAACCTCACGAAGACAACAATTACAGCATGATGAAGTAAGAGCCGTCTATCACGGACTTGAAGAAGCTGTTTCTCAATGTAGAAATAGCCCTTCTAGCAGCCCTAGCAGCAATCCGGCTTATGATTATTTATGCGAACTTCGACAAGTAGTTGATCCTTTAATTGAACGCCTTAAAGAGGCCGGCTCGCAAACTTCTGTCGGAAAAAATTCCTTACAAAGAGCAGTTGAACTCCAACTGCAAAAATCTAGGAATCCGCAAGACCGATTACGTCGTAATGGGTTAGGGCTGATGGATAGCTCTATTAGAAGAGGCCGAGTTTATGGTCAGGGAAATATTTTAAGAGTAGATTATGACTTGTTAAAAGAAACTTTTCGTGCCTGAGTTTCTGAATGACTGAATAACTAAAGTAATACTTACTGCAGATGAGGGAAACAATATAATATGGCTCAAAAATATGAACGCATTATTCTCGTACGCCCAGACATTTTTGAAGCAGGTGGAGATGGTGTTTTCCGTTATCTCTCGGAAAAAGGCGGAAAAAATCTAGTTGTCCTCGACCAAGATGTTCTTCGTCGTCTTGGAGCCACAGAACACAGTAGTTTAGGTGGACGAGCAGCCTTAGATTATCTAGATGAGTACGTTCAGTTTCCTGAAGGAGAAGGAAGAGGATCATCAAGAACTGAAAGAGCCCGAACCGGGGCTTCAAGATCAGCAAATATTAGGCACGGCCATGTTGATGATAATTTAGATGTTGCTTTAATAAGAGGAGCAGGGGATAAAGATCTCCCTGGATTAGTCGCTAAAGTTGGCAGAGAGTACAGTACTAGTGATGGAAGCCCTCCTCGTGTTATGACCAATAATAGGTCTGAACGTATTGCTTTGAAAGCAGATAGGATCGCTGTTGAAAAACCGGGATTTCTCATGGTAAATTCCGGAATTGTCGACGAATGGGCGGTTACGGGAAATGAGGAATTGTTAGCTAAGCTTCGAGAATCAAACTATAATTTACCATTAGAACGGGCCGTAGAAGTACTTAACCAAGATTTACGGTTAAATCAATTCGTCCGTTTTGTCTCTTCTAGCCCTGATTTTGCCCGGGTAGAAGGAGATTTACAATGGGATCGTGATAGAAATGAAATCCGCGGAGTTTCTAATCTTCGACTACGTTTGTTAGACGATAGGGAAAAATCAAGAAAATTAAAAATAGGTGAAGCGGTCTTGCCTAATTTGTTGGGGGTAACTCCTTTAGATATGAGTCAGTATCTTGCTCTTCAATATGGGTTGCTTAATCCTGATATTTCTACATTTTTTCTTTGTGGTTCCCATGGTTCAGGAAAAACATTATTAGCTTACGCTGCAGCTATTGAACAAGTATTGTGGTACGATAAAGGTGAACGTCAACGACGAGGATATCCAGATGCTGATGGAAAAGGAGGAAGATACGAACGGATTGTTCTTCTTAAGCCTAATCAAACACTTGGAGGAAAGAAACGGGATGTAGGTGCATTGCCGGGAACGTTATGGGATAAATTACGTGATCATCTGTCTAGTTATATTGACGCTCATCGAGAAACAGATCTCTATACTCAAATGCCGTTTGAAGATCTCATGCGCCATCCTAAATTACCTACGAGCTTGTTTGATGCTTCTCGTACAACAGGAGATCTTCATCTTAATGGTGTGAAGGCCCGCTTATCTCCTCGGACTGAAGCGATGGAGATGACCTATTCTGGAGTGATGTATGGCCGTTCATTTAGAAACACTCTTGTTATCGTTGATGAAGCTCAGAACTTTGAACCATATGAATTACGGGTTATTATTGAACGTTTAGGATTGGGATGTAAGGTTGTCATCATGGGTGATCCTTGGCAAGCTAACGGAGAACATGTCGACCGGGAAATAAATGGTTTAACTAGCGCTATGGCACATTACGTAAATACTCCTTTTACTGGGATGTTAACTCTTGGTCGGAATTATCGCAGTCAAGCTTCTAGACATGCCCGTGACTGGAGAACATTTTAATAAGAGATCACTAAGCATTTTTTTTTGTTAGCATTTCTTTTGTTATAACAGTATTTTTTACCTAGAGTTTATATTGATTTACTATTCTACTCGGCTAATATGAAACCCTCGTGATTTTCACCAGCAAACAATAGTGAGCTTCGTAAGATAAAGCAACTTTGCCTGCCATTTTGCCTTTGACTAATCACTGGCAGGATGTTTGCGGGGGGGTTTCATATCAGCCATTCTACTCCTCTAAATATTACACAACTCTGCTGACTTGCTCATTCTTTCCTATTCTAATGACATTCTCGACAAAACTTTCAATCTTGCTTTCATGGCTGACGATGAGCATTTGTTTTAACCCTAATTTATCTAGAACTTCGCGGACTTTGTCAAGTTGTTCAGAGCTGAATCCGTCAGTAGGCTCGTCTAGGATCAATAAGTCTTTTGTTTTAATATCATGAACTGCATCATTAATGGCTCTATTTAAGGCCAGCCGGTAAGCTAAAGCAGCAGATGTTTTTTCCCCTCCGCTAAGGTTGCTAAAGCCGATCTCATAGCCGTTTTGCTCAATAACGGGCGTAAAAGTATCATCTATCCGTGAAGTAACTTCTTCATCATCGATGAGGATAGAAAACCATTCCTGAAAGAAGGAATTAAACGAGTAATGAATCTGCAGCATAACTTGCTTCTCTAACGAATATGTTAATTTTAAAAAATATTCTTCCAGCCAATGATACATTTCCTGAAGCCGAATCAGCCGGCTGTTCTGCTCTTGCAGCCGATGCAGTTCAGCAGTTAATTTTTCCTTTTGCTTTTGGTTGTTGGTTAATCTTGTGGCTAATTGAGCCTGTAGGACAGATAGTTTTTTCTCTTCTTCAATGACTATCGATATTTTTCTCTTTTTCTCTTCAAGTTGCCGGTAGATCTTGCTGATGATGATTGTCAAAATATCGTTGTCTAATCCCTTATTTAGGTCTAATTCCCCTTCCGAAGCAATGATCTTTTGTTCATAGTTCTTGAGCGCATTGAGGACTAGACCTAGCTGGTTTTCTGCATGTTGTAGTTCATACTGCAATTGCTCGTCTTGTTTTTTCCATTCGATTTCATAGATAAACAATTGCTGGATTCCATGCAATTCTTTTATTTTTGTAACCAAATTATTTATGTTCTCCTCGTTTAATCCCTCTAATATCTTCATTAAAGAATTATTTTCTTGAACTGCATGAAGAAGTTGTTCCCTAATGACTAGGAGTCTCTCTTTTCTCTCTTCTATCTGCTCTATCTCTACTCCGATCTTGGCTAATTGACTTTTAAAAAGGCTTATTTCTTTTAGCTTCTCTTCACTTTCTCCTTTTTGTCGGAGAATTTCATCTTTTTTTTCCTTTGACTCCTGGCTGAGTTTTATTGCCTGCTCAATTTTTAGATTTTCTTTCTTTATGACATCTAACTTATGGTCATCACTCACCTCCTGTAAACACGTCGGACATTCATTTAAATAAAGCATTTCCTCCTTGACTCGCTGCGCTTCAGATAAGATAGTTTCATTCTGGACAATAATGTGCATCAATGAATCTAACATCTGTTTTAACTGCTGATCTTTCTGTCTTATCTCTTCTTCCTTACTGATGGCAGCGAGGAATCCCTCTTTCTGTCTCTGTTTTTCTTCTGCAGACCCTATCTTTTTCTGCAATAGGCTGCTCTCTTCCTGTAATTCTTTTATTTTTTTCTGCAGGTTCTGTAGGTTGGCTAAAATCTGGCTTCTGTTAGTAATGACTATATTTTTTTCTTCTTCTAGATGTTTTAGTTTGCTCTCAACATCTTCTTGATGGTAATGGCGTATCTTTTCTCTGATCTCTGCTAGATTCAGCAGAAGCTTTTCCCTTTTTTTCTGAAAATCATGGAGAAGGAGATCATTAGTGCGTTTTTTTTGGATGAGCTCTTGAACATTTTTTTGTTCTAGTTCTAATTCTACTAGCTCTTTGTTCAATGTTTTCAGATTAGTACTCAGCTCTAATAATTGTGGATTCAATATGCCTAATTCTCTTTTTTCATTATTCTCTTCATGTTCAACTGCTTTTATTTCTTCTTTTATGGCTGGCATAGGTTCAATTGTCGTCGTTAAAACAAGAATCTCCACTCTCATTTTTTTTAGGATGAGCTGCAGATTTTCACGGATATTTTTATATTTGTCTACATTAAAGATTTTTCGCAGAGAATCCAACCGAAGTTCAGGATTTTCTTGAAGGATATAACGCATCTCTTCCTGCGGGCAATAGACAGTATAACGATAAATATAATTTTTATTCTTCGTCAGCATATCTTCGGGATAGCCCAGTAAGGAAATGATTTCTGCCTTAAGTTCTACGGCAGTAAGCTCTTTCTTTTGATTGTTAACGATAATATGTCCGGCCATCTGCTTAATTGCATCTTTTTCTTTTTTTAATGTTCTTTTAATGCAGACGTCTAGCTCATTGATCTTAAATTCAAGTTCAACATATCCTTGGCTGGAACCTTTCCTCAGTAACGCAAATTCTACGGCTAAAAGCAATGACGATTTACCGGCTCCGATATCTCCGGAGAGGAGAGTAGAGCCTTCAGGAAAACTGATCTCTTCTTCGTCATAAGACCGAATATTACTGAGTTTAATCTTTTTCAGAAGCATGATCCAATAATGTCCATAATCTTTAAAGGGTTTATTATCTTCAAATCGGCATATTCAACTATCCAAGAAGCTAGACTTAAACAACAATATCTAAAATAACCTAAATAAAAGATAACCAAAATATGACCTAAAGCAATAATAGGTAAAACGAGAATTCCCCTAGGTTAAAACAAAAGAATAAATATTCCTATCACTCTTAGGAACCCATCAACACCTCTTTTTCCCCAACAAGCGAGATTAAGATAAGTATCAAGATTTTTACGTAATTAATAAATACCTATTGAAAATAAAGAATCCTAAGTAGACTTACAATCATTCCTGCTTCTGATCTTTTTCTTC
>JACOZM010000103.1 GCA_016181345.1 Candidatus Woesearchaeota archaeon | reverse complement strand
ATGTTGTTCCGGGAAAACATTTTGAATATCTCCATGATGGAAAAGATGATCCTCGACCCGCTTTTTTGAAAGCTTTGAAAGAAGCCTTGCCAGCTTCTGGGAGTGTCATTGTATACTCCGAAGGTTTTGAAGGTTCTGTATTAAAAGAATTGGCTAGAGACTTTCCAGAATATGCTCATTGGATTAAAGAAGTTATAGAAAGAATTGTTGATTTAAGAGTTCCCTTTAGTAATTTTCATTATTATAATCCCATCCAGAAAGGTTCAGCTTCCATCAAGAAGATTCTTCCGGCTGTTGTTGGGAAGAGTTATGGTGATTTAGCCATCCATGATGGAGATTGTGCTTCTATAGCTTATTTGGATATGAATTTTGGCAAGATGACTGCTGAAGCAAAGAAGAAAATTAGGAAAGATTTATTAGAATACTGCGGATTAGATACGGAAGCGATGGTGTGGATTGTGGGGGAGATGAGAAAGATAATACTTTAATTATTTGCATAATATTCTAATTTTTCCTTCATTTTAACAAACAAGTCGCAAGTTTCAAATAATTCTGCTATGGACTCTTTATTCCACTTTTTTCCGTTTTTATCTTGGAAATAAATCTCTTTTCCTTCTTGGATAAATTTTGGTTTCATAATTAGGTATTAAACTATTCTCTTATAAATATTTAATTGATTAAAATATTCTTGTTTGAATATTTTTTTGATGTTAACAATAAATTAAGAAGAATTTTTTCTAATTTTTTCATCCATAGTCTTACCATTTTTATCTTTCCATTCAAGCCAACCATTTGCTCTTCTTGCAAGAACGACTGCTGCGGAAGCACTAGGGGAGTTGAAAGTATAATCTTCCGTAAACTTTAATATATTGCCTTCAGCTTTTAATATTTTTTTTTCGATTAAATTTTTACGCATATTAATAACCCAAGGTCCAGCAGTATTTGATTCTGTTAAATTTGCTTTTGAGTCCTTGAAAACAACAAACCCATCTTCACTATATTCTCCTGTCGCATAAGCCTCTTTTCCCTTACAAATATATACATTTGATTGATTTTTCTTTGTTTCTTCAAAGATTGGAAACCCTAATGTTGCAATTAAAAGTCTTAAGTCATCAAAAAAACTAAGGATAAAATCTTTATCTTGCTCAGTTAAACTTGATTGGGTGGGATTAGTGTTATTTTCTAGTTCGCATTTATTTATCATTTTTGCCTGAGAACAACAATAGTTTTCAAGATATTTTATATGTGCTTTGTTTATATTTTGTTTTTCAGATACAAAACATATTACTGAGTTCCAAAAGTCTTTTGAAGAATTATGCTGTTTTATTCTTGTTAATAATACTTCAGCTTCCCCAATATAAATTTTTAGTTTTCCTACTTCGTTAGGTTCTCCTATTAAAAAATATATTCCCGGATCTTGCAATTCCTTTCTTTCACCTGCTTCTCCTAATTTGTTTCTAGGAATAAAAATAGCTTTTACAATACTGTCTTTGATATCACAAATCTTGATACTTCTTGGATTCGCATCAGGAATATAAATGGAAATTGTTCTTCCTCTTATGATAATATTTATTAGTTATTATAATATAAATGTTTCCTCAAATACGATGGCTCTTAGCTTAATGTTTGATTCTCAATCAGAAATAATCCTGCTTATTTCTCTTCTTTTTTGAAAATCATGTAATAATTTACAATCAACGTTGAGAACTCCGTATAATCTAGTAATTAGTTCTCAGTTTCGAAATAAGTTCACCTATTTTAGCTTTAAGCAGAAAATCTAAGACTGAATTAAAGCACTAGAAAAGCAGAACATTCTACTAATTCAACCAAAACATTTTTAAACGTTCTAATAATTAGAACGATTGTTACAATGATTAGAACAATAGTTCATAAGCAGTACTGGAGCATCTTACACTTATTTTATGCTAATCATAACTCTCCTTTACACTTAAGAGATATTTCCAGAAAGATACATCTGAGAGAGAGCGCTACCAGCAGGCATTTACAGGCTCTGGAAAAGACTAACATCCTGAAAAGCCATAAGGAAGCCAACTTAAAAAGATATAACATCAAAAAACAGGCAATCTCAAAAATATTCTCTTTATTTGATGTAGAAAAGCTAGAAACACTCCCCCTGTTAAGAAAAAATGCTATAAAAGAGTATTTGAAAGCATTAAAAAATAAACCGGTCTTAATGATCGTGTTCGGCTCAACCGCAAAAGGTAATTATAAAGATGATTCGGATATTGATATTATAGAAATCTTCACCGCTAAAACAAATACCAAAGATGCAAAAAATCATGCAGAATCACTCACGGGAATGAGTATCCAACCATTTCAGATGACCGAAGCAAATTTTTATAAAGAATTAAAAATGAAAGAAGATATGGTGATACAATCTGGCATAAACACGGGTTTTCCAGTATTTAATAGTGAGTACTTTTATGAGTTGATGTACGATGAATGAATTCCAATTAAAAAAGATATTGGCTTCAAAAGAAGCGCTAAATCAGAAAATCAATGATTATGAGATAGAGAAGCAGATATTTAATCTCAGAGAAGACCTTGGGGAGATAAAAGGACATCTCGAAAAAGCGGACCATAATATGAAATTTGTGGAGAACACTTCAAAAGTAGATTTTTCTGACTGGGTATTGGTTGGCTGTTATTACACGTTATATCATGCGGCATTAGCACTATTACTCAAAAAAGGAATCTTTTCAAAAAACCATGATGCTACACTATGCCTTTTGATAAAGCATTACTATAAAGAAATATCTCCTGAAGATCTAGAGTTCATTAACTTCACCTTTCTTAACAACGAAGATTTTTTATTCTATGCGGAATCAAAAAATAAAAGAGAAAATGCTTCTTACTCTACAAAAATAACATTTGACAAAGCCGATACAACTAAAGTAATAATAAATACTCGATTATTACTTAACAAAATAAAAGAAATAATACAGGATGACTGATTCATTTTAAGAATCTAGTTTGTTTTTCTTCTCTTTTGGAAATTATGTGCTAATTTACAATCGGCGCCAAGAACACCAAAATCTTTATAAATAACCTGCTATCCTTAGAAGAAAACCAACAGACTACCGGAAGTTAGGCATCAGGTAGGAGGTTCACATGGATAAAGAACACGTAAAAATAGCATTAGATGAACTGAAGAAGCATCCTAAGCGGAAGTTTTCTCAATCTTATGACTTAGTGATAAACTTAAAAAATATCAATATTAAGACAAACCCATTAGATTTCTTTGTTACCTTACCACATTCAAAAGGGAAAAAAGTACAGCTAGCTTGTTTCTGCGACCAGCAATTGGCAGAAAACGCAGCTAAGAACAGTGATCTTGTCATCAAGGAAGTTGAATTTGACCGCTACAAAGAAAAAAAATTATTGAAAAAAACAGCAGAAAATTATGATTATTTTATCGCTCAAGCAAATTTAATGCCAAAAATAGCTCAAATCTTTGGTAAAGCTTTAGGAGTAAAAGGAAAAATGCCAAACCCAAAACTTGGATGTGTTGTTCCGCCAAATGCTAACTTAGAGCCATTAAAGAAACGATTACTCGTAACAATCCGACTTTCTACGAAAAAAGGAACGAACTTACAATGTATCGTAGGCAAGGAAGATCAGAATGAACAAGAAGTTATTGAAAATATTCTGGCTGTCTATCAAGCAACAGTCAAGCAGATTCCAAATGAACAGCATAATATCAAAAATGTCGCTTTAAAATTAAGCATGAGCAAGCCGGTGAAGATCTAAGATGGTAAACGAGAAGAAAAAAGAAAATGTACAGCTCTTAGTCAAGCATATCCATGAATATCCTATGATTGGAGTTATCAACCTAGAAAATCTTCCTGCTCAGCAATTCCAGAAAATGCGGAAAAGTTTGATGAAGAATGATGTTATCATTTCTGTCAATAGAAAACGCTTATTATCCAGAGCACTTTCTGCATCAAAAAAAGCAGGAGTTGAAGAATTAAACGGAAAATTAACTGGGATGCCCGCTTTATTGTTTAGTAAAGGCAATCCTTTTGCACTTTATGCTACCTTACAGAAAAGTAAATCACAAGCTCCAGCAAAAGCAGGGCAGAAGGCGCCAAGAGATATTGTTGTTAAGGCTGGGCCGACAAATTTTGCACCAGGGCCGATTATCTCAGAATTAGCTGCTGTTGGAATCAAGACAAAAGTTGAAAATGGAAAATTAGCTGTTATTAGTGATACTACTATTGTTCATGAAGGAGAAGAGATTACCGGAAAAGTAGCTGAAACCTTAAAGAGATTAGATATCCAGCCAATGGAAATTGGGTTGAATTTAGTAGCTGTCTTAGAAGATGGGTTTGTCTATGAAGCTAAACACTTAAGAGTTGACGAAGATGAATACAGAAACAACTTTGCAACGGCTGCGCAAGAAGCCATGAACTTAGCGGTAGAAACTGTGTACTTATGCTCTGAAACAACGGAAATCATTATCCAGAAAGCTTTCCGTGAAGCGAAAGCAGTTGGAGTTGAGCAAAATATTATGACGGAAGACACTCGTGATGCTATCTTAGTGAAAGCAGAAGCTCAAGCGAATTCCGTCAAGGAAGAAGCACATTTATAGTTATAACCTGATGAGCTAAGGCTCGGGACTTATAACTGATAAAAAAATGAAGCTCATGTTTTAAGAACAGGAGATGAATAGGAGGAAAGAAAATGGAATACATCTACGCTGCAATGCTTTTACATAAAGCAGGAAAAGAAATCACTGAAAGTGCTGTTAAAGCAGTATTGACCGCTGCAGGAGTTAAGGCTGATGAAGCCCGAGTTAAAGCTCTTGTTGCTGCACTCCAAGGAGTGGATATCAATGAAGCTATCAAGAAAGCAGCAGTAGCTGCACCAGTAGCAGCTGCACCAGCTAGTGCTTCAGCTGCACATGGCCACAGTGAAGGAAAGAAAGAAGAAAAATCTAATAAAGAAGATGAGAAGAAAGCTGAAGAATCAGCAGCAGCTGGACTTGGCGCTTTGTTTGGATAAATAGTTAGATCAGCAACTGTTTTAATACTACTACCGAAACGGATAGACAACTAGTACATCAGTTGTTTAGATGTTTAAGTTCCCAAGCTTTTACTTCTCTTTTTATTCTCTTTAGATTTTTAAAGGTGTGAGTGAGGTTCAATGGTTGATCATGAAGTGTTAAGGAAAGAATTTGAGCAGAAAAAGAAAGAGGTAGCTCAGCTTCGTTCTCAGCTGCATTCTATCCATCAAGAAAAAGAAACAGCTTTTCAGACTCTTCGTTCTTTTCGGGATCAAATACATTCTAAGACTCAAGCGATGACAACGTTGAAGCAGGAACGGGATAATTTAACCAAAGAAGTCAGGCTCTTAAAAGAGGAGCGTGAAAAATTAAACCAAGAAGTGAAAGGAAAGTCAGAAGTCTTAAAGGATGTCGAGCAGAAAAAAGGCGAATTAACAGGTGAATTTTCTAAACATATTCAGGAAAGAGAAAGTCCTGGAAAATTAAAAGCGATGATTCGAAAGCTTGAAGAAAAATTGGAAACAGAAGTCATGAGTTTTGAAAAGGAAAAACAGCTGAATAAAGAAGTAAAAAAATTAAAGGCTGACTATAAGGCATTAGCCGGAATGGAAGAAGTCTGGAAGGAAAGGAACACTGCTGCAGCTAATTTTTCTCAAAGCAGAAAACAGGCGCAAATTTCCCATCATGCAGTTCAAGAAAAAGCTCAACAGTCACAGGAGAAGCATCAGGCGTTAAGCCAATTATATGATGACGTCAAGAAGATTCGTGAAGAAATCAAGCCGTCAGAAGAAACACACCAGAAATTAAGGATCAAATATCAAGAGACAAAGCAGGAATTAGACAAAGGTATGAAGCGTCTTCATGAACTATCAAAATTTTTTGATGAGAAAGAAGAAAAGAGGCATAAAAGTAAGATTCAGGAAAGAACCGACGAAGTTAAAGAGAAAATTAAGAATAGGCAGAAGTTAAGTATGGATGATATTTTAGCTTTTCAAGCTTCAGATGAATAATTGTTTTGATTTTTTTTTCGTTGAATATTTATTCTCATGATCATTATTATTATTATTATTATTTTTACTTATTATTAAATTTCTTTCTTTGAATATGTGCATAGCGTCGTCATCAAGACAAAAAATTGGCTGTTGAAGTAGACGAATAGCCATATTAAAAGTTAAAGATTTTTTGCCCGTACTTTTTGGTAGAAGTACGCTTTCTTGATGACATCTTGGCGGCTATGTACATACGTTTTTGGTTCATTTTTATTCTTATATGAATTTAGTTGTCAAGATTTTTTATATATAGTTTATGTTTTTCTGTATATCTTTGAGGTGTTATTTATGGCTGAAAGGATTATTCATTC
>JACOZM010000102.1 GCA_016181345.1 Candidatus Woesearchaeota archaeon | reverse complement strand
TAAAAAAAAGCGCCCCTGACTGATTCTCACATAAGGGCAGTTTGCCCTTATCAACCCTCGAATAAATTAAAAAAAAGCGCCCCTGACCAGATTTGAACTGGTGACCTGATGGTTAACAGCCATCCGCTCTAACCGCTGAGCCACAGGGGCAATAAACTTAATGTTTTATAATTTCTTCCACGTTTTAAATTCTTTCGTTATCTGTGCTACCAAGCACTTTGTGCGCAGGTGCACGACGAACGCCACACCGTAATTGGCCGCAGTGCCACAGGGGCATGAAGGTGATAAATCGGACTATTTCATGTCTCATTGTCTTTAAGCCAAATTATACTAAAAGACATTCTACATCAACATTTAATTTGGTCTTTTATATATACTGGCGGGATTAAATTATTAACTATTAGCGTCCGCCACTATATTTATAAAGATTTCTCTAAAATAAATAAGAGATGGAAATTGCTCCTGGAATAGACATTATCGGACCTTCACTCTGGCTCAGGAAAGAGAAAACTCTTATTATCAATGATCTTCATTTAGGCTATGAAGAAGCTCTTCACAAAAAAGGCGTTCTAGTGCCAAAACAGCAGTATGGATTAGTGATTAAGGAGTTAAAGGAAATATTAGCTAAAGTTCAACCACAAAGAATTGTTATTAATGGTGATTTAAAGCATGAATTCGGGACAGTTTCACGGCAGGAATGGAGGGATGTCCTAGATTTACTAGATTTTTTATTGAAAAAATGTCCTGAAGTTATTCTTATCCAAGGAAACCATGATCCAATCATCAAACCATTAGCAGAAAAGAAGAATCTTCAAGTAGTTTCAGAGCTGAATCTAGGCAAGATTCTTATTGCTCATGGTGATGAGCTTGTCGAGACCAGTGCTAAGACTATTATCATTGGCCATGAACATACGGCTATAACTATTAGAGAAGGTAGTAAGTTTGAAAAGTTTAAATGTTTTTTAAAAGGAAGATGGAGGAAGAAAGAATTAATTGTTGTCCCTAGTTTTAATCCATTACTAGAAGGAACAGATGTTCTCCAAGAAAAATTATTAAGCCCTTTTTTAGAGAACATTAGTACATTCAATGTTTATGTTATTTCAAAAGGAGAAGTTTTTGAATTTGGGAAAGTGAAAAATATTAAAACGTGAAGGGCATTAAAACAGGCGATACGAATTAGAATAGATGATTGTACTTAAATGCTATTAAACTGCTTAGTTCTATATTTCATTGTGTTTAGTTTTGGCACTTTCTACAAAAACTAGTTCCTCTTCCGCCTAATTTTATTTTTGTAATTGGGTGGTTCTTTGGGCAGTTCACTTGGTTATAAACTGCTAGCTCCTCTTGAAAATGACCTGAGCCTTCCAGATTAGAATAGTTTTCTACTGTCGTTCCTTTTTTAGCAATGGCTAGAGCTAAAACTCGCTTGATCTCGTGATATATCTTCTCTTTTTTTTGTGGTGATATAGCTATTATTCTCTTTCTTGGGTCTATTCTAGCATGATAAAGAATCTCCTGGGCATAAATGTTTCCAATTCCAACAATCTGGCTTTGGTCCATCAAGAACCCTTTAACATTTGATTTTTTTTTATTTGTCAAGAGATGACTGAAAGTTGCTAAAGTGAATTCCTCAGAAAGCGGTTCTACTCCTAGTTTAGCAAATTCTTTTTCTAACTCTTTTTTGTTAAGCAACTTAATAAAACCAAATTTACGAATAGAATGATGAGATAAGATAGAGCCGTCGGAAAGATAGAATTTTCCGACGGTAAATGGATAATTCTCTTTATTGTGCAATAGTTTACTGTTATTATATCTAAAATGACCAGTCATCCGTAATGATGTTAAGAGAGAATAGCCGTTCTTCAGCTTGAAGATAAGCATCTTAGCTCTACGATACACCTCTGTTATTTCCTGTCCGCTTGCTTTTACCACTGAGGGTTGAACTACAGAATCATCAAGGATATCTACTCCAGTAATAGTTTTGTTTAATATTTTCTGCTGGAGCTGCTGGATAATTGTTTCTACTTCTGGAAGTTCGGGCATGACTTTCTGTTTTAATCCAAAAATATATAAACTTTTACACTGTCCATGAAATAATGAAAGAAAAGAAGGTGGAAGTGAAAGGAGAAAAACCTTTTCGTAAGGATCATAACGTAGGTCTTATTAATGAAGATTATGATGACCATGCGGCCGGTCTTATCAGTGAACATGATGATGAAAATGATGATGAAAAGAATGATGAGAACTTTGAAGATGATTCTGAACATGTCATTCATCTGAACAAAACTCGAAGAGCATTTATTCCTGAATATCTTTGTGGTGTTTTTTTGATCTTGCTTTATCTTTCGTTTTATTTTAATGATCTTTCACTTCCGCTTCTGGCGAGAAGAGTAGTATTAATCATAGGATTATCAGCATTCTTTTTTGCAGAGATATCTCGGAAAATGGTACACTATGAGATTACTCCAGAAAAGATGATCATCACTCATGGGATTATACGTCAGAGAAAAAAAAGTGTCCACTTCAACCCTTTAGGGTTTGTTCCAGATATTAATGTTCATCAAGGAATACTTCAAAGGCTATTGAATTATGGGGATGTGTTTATTGAAGGATCAGGCCAGCATCTTTTAGAAATTAAAGAAGTTAGTAGCCCTCATCGAGTTCTGAAAATTCTAGAAGATAGGATAGAACTAAATAGAAATACCGGTGCTAAACGAAAAAGCGCATGACTTACGTCTTAATCTTCGGCTTGCTTTTTAAACGCTGAATCACCAAAAAGCTTATTAAAGCGATAATTATTAAGAAGAAAGATTATGTTAATAGGGCAGATAATTTAAATTATTGTAAATTATTTTAAATTGCTCTTAACAGAGTAGTATTAATAGAGCCCTAGATTGGTTCTAGAAATAGAGGTGTTGAAGATGATGCATTCAGGTCAAGGTTCCCATAGCAATACTCGTTTTTATATCGTGCTAATTACCTTAGTTATCGGGGGAATATTTTTAGTTCTTGTTATGAATAATACCAATAGCCAGTTTAATCTAACTGGATCATCAGTAGGATTATTTGATAGTGATAATCTCTCTGATGGCTTATTTGAGGAAGTATCTGGAAAAATTGTTATTGATGATGAAGCAATCTTAGTCAATGAAAATGATCCAGAAAAAATAAAGAAACTGCGTTCCAGAGAGGTAAATGTCTTATTATCATTTGATAGTATCCCAACTGTTCTTGATGAAGCAAAAATTCAAGATTTTAATGTTGTATTTAAAAATCCTGGGACGCCGATTCAAATCAATGATAATTATCTTGAATTGGGATTAGTTGAAGAAGTTGTTATGGAAGTTACCGGCTTTAACGGGGAATTAGGTTTTAATCAGGAGGAATTTTCTCTTCAAGGAAAAGCCAAGCGGATTGAAGTGAATGGAATGACATTCTCTTCGAAAACTGAAATCGGAATTAATTTAGATGATGCGAGTTATAGTTATCTAGCTGTTGATGAAATAGAACTTCAAGACTTAAATATTCCAGAAGGGAGTGGGAAGCTGGCAGTAGCTGACAAGCTGAACTATCTTCTTGAAGAAGAAGGACTGAACTTTTATTCTTTTGTTGGAAAATTAGTCATTGATAAAGGAGCAGAAAATGCTTTAGAAATGGAAGGAGTAGCTCGAGGAATGGATGTTAGTGGAGCATTACTCAACCTTGATGTGAGATAATTTTTTTTTAATTATTTTTTATAGTATCTTTCTCTATTTTTAGAGGTAACAATAATTTTAATAGATATAATAATAATTATAATTTAAGCATATCCTAACTACTATTTCAGAACAAAAATTCTTGGCTCAACTTAAAGCATTTTCTAAGCACGTCTAGATGAATAACCTTGTCTCTTACAGATTTTACTCCCAAACTGCCTGCTTTCTTATTATCGTCTAACCATTTTTCAATCAAGGCAATCTCTTTCTGAAGAAAGTCAGCAAGGTGTTCTTTTGTATTAATGTTATGATGTTTAATATGGTCAAGCAAAGCTTGAAGGTGTGGCTCTTCTTTCAGCTTGCTTGGAACTTTATGAAGGAGCTCGTCTCTTAAAGAATTTTTAGTCATCACTTCACCTATTATTTATCCTATTGCTTATCCTATTGTTTATTTTATTGTGTATCCTATACTTATTTGTTAATAAATATTATGAATATAGTTTACTAAATATCTATTTTTAAGAATAAATCTAATGGTAAAATAATCAAACATTGATGAGATCTTTAAAATCTAATATAACCCTTTTTCTACAAATTCTTTCCTCTTGACTTCACGGCGATATTGGCCATATTTGTCCTCTAATGAGAATTTTGGAGGTAAAGGACGATCGATGCTCTGTTTACAGAAGGGGCAGTTATTTTCTAAAGAATAAATGCTACAGGATTTACACTTATGGATATGCTCGGCCATTATTCAGTCTTTTCTCTTTGGTATGAAGCTTGAGACATCTTATCGTTGAATTTTTCTATAATCTCCACTACTTTTGTCAGATTTTTCTCTGCGGGCTTATAATCGACATCTTCAATAACCATTTTATATCTTCCTGCCCCTAAGTACGTAATCTTGATGTTTTGGGATACTTTCTCTACCTGTGAAAGCGTATTCTTTATCCTTTCAATCCCATTTGCATGATATGTCTGCAGGAGAATCTCTCCTCTGATATAGATCTTATCTGGCTTAAACTTGTCTAAGACTGCTTTGGTTAATTCTTCAGCCAACGTTTTCTCTAATCCGATCTTTTTTAAATCAACTTCACCAGAAACTACGTCCCAAAAGCAGAGATGTAAATGAGAATATTCTTTAAAAATAGCATTTGTAACTTCTTTATACAATTTTTCAACTGGCTGCTTTAATTTCTTAGCTAAATTGCTGATGAGACTTTCTGCTTTTATTTCCTGCTTAATCTCATCAAGCTTTTCTTTTCTCTGACTAGAATTAACTCTCCTTAATGAGAGATCAATATGGCCGCGTTCACGGTCAATCCTGAGAACTTTACAGACGATCTGCCTTCCTTCACTGACGAAGTCTCTTAAATTTCTAATTCTTCCCGGTGAAACTTCAGAGATATGAACCATCCCCGATTCACCATACTCTAAAAGCTCTACGAAGACTGAATTAGGAAAAATTTTAGTGACTTTACATAATACTATTTCATCTTCTTCTGGCTTTCCTTTGTGTAGGTAGAACATTCAATAACATTAAAGCTAATTATTTATAAATGTTTAGACAATTTATATAGAAAATGAAAAGCAAGTTTATAAATTTATGAATTACTCTAAAACTTCCAATACTCGAGCAGAAATTCTTGATTTTCCACCAGTAGGGTAGGATAATTCTTTATTACAAACTAAGCATTTTACTTCTGTACTGGCATTACCGAAAATAGTCTGCTCATTCTTACATTTTGAGCAGCGTACTTTAATAAATTTGCTTCGTGTCGTTTGTTCCATTTTGTGTATCACAATTCATTTAAATTAATTCTACTCGTTTAGCCCTGATACCATAGGGCTGGCAGGTCATTTTCTTACAGACACTACAAGTATAGCGTAAATCAGTTTTTTTTGTGTTTTTAGCACCGGCTCTTTTAAATTTAGTCACTGCTGGCTTAGAATATCTTCCCCAGTTTCCTACTCCACGAGCTAAGCCTCTCTTTCTTGATCTATACTTTGATCCTCTAGTTAATGGGCTAGGAGTTCTTTTTTTGTTTTGTGCGATTTTATGTTCGGTATGCTTTTTACAATACTTACAATACCGTTGTTTCGCTTTAGGCATCTTCATATTTGAACTTGAGAATGCAGGTGATTTATAAAGATTTCCGTTAGGAAATCTCAAAATGGTTTCGATTTTGTATGATTTCCGTTAGGAAATCTCAACATTGGTTTTGATTTGGTATGATTTTGATAAAAAAACCTCAAAAATGAATTTTATTTCTGTTGATTCACGTTAGGAAATCTCAAAATATGTTTAATCTTATATGATTTCTTTTAATATTTTAACAATAGTTTTAATTGGACATGGTTTTATGTTAAGAAGGACTATTCTCTATAGGACAAAAATCACAGTAATTTTAAGGAGTTCGTAAGAGAGTTAATATTTTCTTCTTTATCAGGGCCAATAGCTAAACAAGTTCTCGTTCCGGGAGCAATGACAGTTCTGCCAGCATCAGTAATCAAAGCGGTAATTAATCCTTGATCTTTGGCCAACTGAAGATACTTTAATAGTTCTTTTTCATCTTTAACTTTAAGGACAATTTTAGCCATGCCTTCATCTCGCCAGGAATTGACTATTTTCTTCTCTGAGCGCAGGACTGCTTCAACTGAAGCATGGGCTGCTTGAGCAGCGAGTTTTCCTTTCGGAAGCTTTAAATCATCTCTGATGAGAATAACTTGTTTGTATGACATTGTTTTTGCAGTCTCTTTGAAGATGTTATTCCTTTTGAATATAAAAAACTACCTCTTGACTCTTTTGTTTCTTCTCTTATTTCTTTTACAAGGAAAATATCGCTCACTAACAAGGAAAATATTGCTCACTAAAAAGGAAAGTATCGCTCACTAATTGGTGTTACTATCGCTTCTATCATGCTCTATTTTGAGAAAAATTATTAAGTATAAAGAATATCTCTTATTAAAAATGAGGTTATGGAGCTTTTTTAGATGAGAAAAGAGGTTATTTTA
>JACOZM010000101.1 GCA_016181345.1 Candidatus Woesearchaeota archaeon | reverse complement strand
CTATTCTGAGCACATTTGAAGTCAGATTATTCATCTTTTTAATTTGCGGAATGCTTGTCCCATAGGTTCTAGAAAGAGCCCATAAGGTATCTCCATAACTTACTTGATGTTGATGTAAATCTGTCTTTTTAAGAGCCGGAATGCTTTCAAGCTCTACAAGAAAAATTTCTTTTTTATTTTCTGGAACTTTAAGTGTGTAGTGATCCAAATCCAAGGGAGTAGAAAATCCTTTGAGTTCGGGGTTTAATTTTTTAAGCTCTTCATAAGATATTTCAATGCTTTTTGCTACTTCATGGAGATCTACTGGTTTTGTGAGTGCCACCTCTTCATAGGAAATAGGTTCTTGATATTTTAAATTGGTAAAACCATATTTTTCAGGATCTTTAGCAATAAGCATGGCAGCAATGAATTTTGGAATATAATCTTTTGTTTCCCTCTTAAGATGGCGATATTTAGCCATTTCCCAAAAATTATCTGTTTTATGCTTTTTTACAGAACGAAGAATTTTCCCTTCTCCAGCGTTGTAAGCAGCTACAGCTAAGTACCAAGAGCCAAATATTTGATAGAGGTCTTTAAGATAATTGGCCGCGGCTTTTGTTGATTTGACAGGATCTCTTCTTTCATCGATCCACCAATTGGATTTAAGCCCATAACGTCTTCCAGTTGCTTGCATAAACTGCCATATTCCTACTGCTTTTGCTCTTGAATAAGCATGTGGGTTATAACCACTCTCAATGAGTGCTAAGTAGGCAAGATCGGTAGGTAAGTGGTTTTCTTCAAAAACCTTTACAACACGATGGATAATAGGTTGTGGTTTAGAGCCTTGAAAGACTAAAATATCTCCTAACTGAATATTGTCGCGATTTGCTCTCCATAAGATAATGACATCTCCCTTATTGAACCCATTCTTAAACTTAAAATTCTGAAATTCTTCTGGAGTTATCCCTTGTTCTGTATACCATTGCCCGCAGACTTTCCAGTAATTTTCAAAAGATTCTGGGAATTCGATAAATTCCTGGCCGCATAATACTCCCTCATGAAGTCCGTGTTCCATACTTTCACTAACAACTGCTACAATTGGAAAACCCGTTCCCAGGATTACTCCTAATAATGGATAAAGGAGAAATCGAATTAAAACAAAAGCAACGATGATATTGGCAATCCAACTTCCTATAGAATCATCATTCCAAAAAAAATTCCATGCTCTTTTACTATGATATTTTAATTTGTCTCTCATTTCTAATCTCTCACATCTTTTCTGGCGATATTTTTATACTCCTCTCCTATAATGAATACTGTCACTATCCCTCTGATAATTTGAATAAATCTTCCTCTATTTAAAAAAGTTAGGTTTTTATAGTTAAGAGAATTATTAAAAAAAGAAGACTATTAAACCGGAAAATAATCTGAGGTGTTTAAAGAGTAGTTTAAATAGGGGTTTAAAGAAAACAATGTTAATCGGCAAAATAATCCTAGACGAATCAAAGATAACTGGATTGATCCACGATATTCTTCAGCGAAAAACACTTCAAGACCTTAATGAAGATTTTGTCCGTGACGAGTTGTTTAAGTATCTTCAGAAAAACCATCAATTCGTTTCTAAGCTAAATTCTAATTTCCAGCCTAAATCATCTCTATATAAGAAAGTCCTAAAAGAAGTCCGCCAGCAGTTGCGTAGAGTTTACGGGCTTTACCGGACGACTATTGAACGAGATAATTGCAAAGATTCTGCAAACCCATTCTTCAACAAAAGAACGATTAGATTTCTATGCTAAATTATATTCAAGGATATTCAAAATAAGCAAAGTTCCAGCATCAATCCTGGATTTGGGATGCGGATTAAATCCATTTTCTATTCCTTTGATGGGCCTTAATAAACTGAATTATTATGCCTATGATCTAAGTAAAGAGGAAATAAACTCATTAAATACATTCTTTCAATTTTTAGAAGAAAAAAATGATGGTTTTTGGGGAGTAGCTAAGGTTTTAGATGCCTTTTCCTGGGAAGAGATAGCCAAGCATGACTCTGTTGATCTCTGCTTTTTATTTAAGATGACCGATGTCCTAGACCGAGGACGAGGCCACAAAGTAAGCGAGGAAGTAATCAAAAGAATTCCGGCAAAATATGTTGTTGTTTCCTTCTCTACTAAAACAATGAGTGGAAAGGGAATGAATTTCCCTGAACGAAAATGGATCGAGTTAATGTGCACACGCTTAAAATACACCTATAAAACGCTAAAATTCAGCAACGAAATATTTTATGTAATTAAGAAGTAGGGTACAAAGTTAATGCTGTTATACTTCGGGTACTTCATGTCCACGCAAGGGGGAACAATGTGACGACGCTGAATTTTTAATTTAGATAAAAGTTACACTTTCTTTCCTTAATCTTGCTAAAGTTGAATTTATCAAAAGATCTCTTGCTATTAAGACCTCCTCAACATCACCTACAATCTCTCCAATTACTACTCTAAAATAATCTTCTCTTTGTGGTTCCTCAAAATTAAGTTTAATGTTTGGGCAGGATTGCTGAATGGAAGTTTTTACAATCTTCCACCTATCTCCTCTTATTTCACCAATCTTCAGTGCTAAAGAAGCCCTTTGAACTACTTTTTGCCTTGTAAGTGAACAACCTTGAGAATTTATCCAAACTTCAGCTCTTCTTAACCTACTAGGTGACCCTTTGAAAACGAGATCAACTTCTTTAGTTCTCCAAGCTCCTCCCTTTATTTGTTTGAAGTAAAGAACAGCAAAATCATTATCAGCTTGCATAGCTGCTACCTCAAGTTGCTCATTTCTAAGAGCTTCTTCGAATGTCTTTTTTTCAGCTTGAAAAATTTCTTCCAGTACTCTCTGGTTTTCCTCGAGCTTCAAAAAATATACTTCCATCTCGGCTTTCAGCTTAGTAAGTAACTTTCCAGATTTAGCAATAAGACGATAGTATTTTATTACTGTTCTTGCCATACCACTTAGAAGAAAGTTGCTCCTTTTATATTTTTTGTATTTTCAAATGCCCCTAATTCCTTTCCCTTTCAATTTTTAAAATGTAGTAATTATAGATAGCAACGTCAAAAAAGAGTTATTTCCGAAGAGGAAGAGAACGTTTTAGGCAACTCAAAAATTAAATATAAATAACTAAACTATAAATCACCTTTAAATCTGCAAATTTACAATAAAGAAATATGAATGAAAAATAGAGTTAGAAATTGATATAAAAGAATAGAAATTAAAAAAATATGAATAAAAATAATGATTAAAATCTATTTTTTTCCTGCTTTTGCTGCAACTTCTAATTGGGAGTCTAGAATAGCTTCAAGTAGATTTCTAGCTTCAGGATCAGAAACTTCTTTATTACCATTAGCATCAGCAAGCTCATACATCTCTACCCAAGCTTCACGATGTCCTGGATTAGCTCCATTATACCCATTTCCTGTAAGAGTATAACTTCTTTCATTTGGTCCTGCGCTTACTCGTAAATCACCAGTGGTAATCGCAGCTGCATCTCTTAACATTAAGACGGCCTTATCTGAAGAAGGACCCTTCTCATGAGGAAATCTTTCGATTTCTTGTCCATATCTCTTATCATTGCTTAGATCTAGGTTCCCGTAGACAAAATGCTTATCATTCGATTGTAACCAAGCAGGCCACTCGTGAGGATCAGCCGGACGTTCATAAACTTTAACCTGCTCCTGTTTTATTCCACAAGCAGTTAATGCTGCCAATAGCGCAGCTCCACCAATAATTCTAGTTAAATATGTCATACCTTACAAAAAACACAGCTATTATATAAAGTTTTCTATAAATTACTACTACTAAGAAACAACACAGTAGTCATTATCATTATAATAACTGATTTAGGTCATCTATTTCTCCATAGCTCTGGAATAATTATCAGTATTTCTAGCAAAACTAAATCGTAAAGTTTCTGCAATACTCCTGGCAGTTACTATCCCTACTATCTCTTTATTTTCAGTGACAACTAATCGTCGAGTCTTATGCTTATTCAACAAATGACTGGCTTCTTCAACTGGAGAATTTGCTTCAATTGTTATTAATGGGGAAGTCATAATCTCTTTAGCTAAAATCTTATCTGAATTCTTTCCTGTAGCCACAACCTTATTTAAGATATCTCGTTCAGTTACAATACCTACTACTTTACTTTTCTCTTCTACTAAAACTGAGCCTATTAATTTCTGGCGCATGATACTTGCTATTTTTGTAATTGAAACCTCATGTGGTACTTTCGTGGTAGTATGCATAATCTCTTTAATAATCATAGTTTATTGAAAACAATAATACTATATTAAAGCAGGGGAAATAAAGTATATGATAAAGAGTACGTATTTAGTTCAGTTAAAATAGTGGCTTGGTCAAGAGGGAAAATTCATGAAGTACTTCGTCAGATAAGTTTAGTTGCCTGACTTTTAGCTTAAAATCAATGTTTAATCATTGCTTTATCCAGAAAGTCAGGCTGAATTTTCCGACCTGCCACCATTTTTGGTGTGGAACTAAATACGTACGATAAAGACCCAAACTAATGTAGGAAGTAAAATAATAATTAAAGAAAATAAGAATAAAGAGATAATAAGAATCTAGAAATAATACTAAAAAAATAAAAAAAGAATAATAAATAAATAGATTAATAATTCATCAAGACTTCCACATGGCGTCCGAAGATATTCTTTAAATCCTCAAAGATTGGCTCTTTAATGAAGACCTTAGCGGGAATCTTAATTTTAGCTAATTCCTTCTCAAACTCTTCCAAGGAAGATTTTTGCAATGTTCCTAAGCTTCCATCTTCATTAATTGGTGCTTTTTCGATGAACTGATCCTTAGCATCGATATCCTTGATAACAAACGCAACCTTATCTAACAGGATAACCTCACCGTACTTCTTCTCTCCATACTTAACTCGTATCTTCGCTTGCTCTAGTTCTCGCCCGCGCTTTCTCTGCAGATATTCAACTAAAAACTTGATTAATGTACTACTGCCCTTTCTAGCTTTCTCGATATCGTTCTTCGTTAATTTTTTCTCGACATGGCGTTTCTTCGCATCAACGATATCATTCAACTCTCGTAAATATCTAGCTGGAACCTTACCTGTTGAAATCAACTCATCTTCAAAGAGTTTAAGAATATCCTCATCCTGAGCTTTCTCAATTCCTTCCTGCTTTAAGACATCACGAATAATAGTGATAATCTCATCATAAAGACTGAGGATACTTTTTTCATCATGTTTTGCTTCAATCTCTTTAAAGAGCTCTCTAATCCTTTTCAAAAATTTCTCTGCATTTTGGACATACTTATCTAATTCCGTACCGCTTAATTCTTTTTTAGTACCATGCTCGATATCTTTTCGTAAATCAACATTTGCCTTCAGAATCTTAACATATTCTGGCTCTAACATCTTTTCTTTCTTCACAAAAATTTCTTCCATCACGTCTGGAGTCTCTCGCGGAGTTGGCGGAGGTAGACCATAAAGCATGATTGCTGCTTGTGAAGGAGTTAAGATTGCATAGTACGTATCTTCCATACCCATTGTTTTAAGAGTATTTTTTACACGAGTAATACTTTGCTCTCCCGTACTCATAAACAAATCAATCGCTTCTCTGGACGGTTTAATCCTGCCCATCCTTAACAACTGCTTCCATGGCATGAAAATTCCTCGATCGTAAAATGGAACTCCATCACGAAGCAAAGTAAAGATTATTGGGTTGGCTTCTTTCAGGCTATCCCAGAAGTCAGTTAAGATATACACTTGGATATTCAGTTTATTCTTAATTCCCGTCATTTCTCCGGCTTCAATACCCATGCCGATAATAATAGCTCGAAGCTTATCTTTTAATTCTGCTCTTGACATCTTTTTAACATCAGTATCATCGATAACGATCCAAACATCGATATCCGAAGTTGGCGTAGCCTTACCTTGCGTCAACGATCCTGCTAAAACATAAGATAAAATATATTTCTCAAATTTCTTGATGACCATGCTTTTATGGATCTCCGCAATCTTGATAGCAGCCAACATCCCTGTATCATGGATCGGTGCCCCCATCGAGATTAAACGGTTTAGATCATATTTAGCATCATAACAATTAAGCCATAAATCAGTTAACAGTATTGGCTGAGGAACAATATTTTTATCTACTTCTTCTGCAATCTTTTTAACCACAGTAGAGAATTTTTGATGAAGTTCATCTTTTGACATCTTTTGTGAAGTCGTATCATCAACAACAACGAGAATCTGCAATTTCTCTTCTTTTGACTCAGATTTAGGCGCATCCTTCTCAGCTTTTTCTGTCCTTTCTCCTTTCTCCTCTTTAGGAAGAGGCTCACCATTCGGCTGAACAGGTTTTTCTGGTGGTAATAAAGTCATACCCGTAATATAATCCCCAAATTTTTCTAGAACTCTTTCTTTGAAGGTATCTAACTTCTTTTTAAGAGCTTGAAGCTTTTTTTCTACATCAGAAGGTAATTTTTGTGCAGACGGAAGCGTTGTTTCTACACTCTTCTCATCTCGCTTGGTTATTTTCTGCGGCTGTAACGATTTCCCTTTTTTGCTCATTGTCCATCCTCCATGTTAATAAACTTAAATTAATCTTAAATAAATGCTCATTGATGATCTTCATCCCCTCCTTTCAATTCATAGGCTCCTTAATCGATGAAGATAATTAAATAAAAACTGATACGCTTTGTGACATTTATAAAGGCTTAAATTGAACAATATTTCAATACATTATATACTTTACGCTATCTGGTGAGACCTTTTTGTCAGTAACTCTCTAGAAAAGGAAAATCCTTCTAATCTCCTTTAAAATCTCTTAGAATCCCTTTTATCTCACTTTCTTTCTAGCTAAAGGATCTTCAAATAAATCTTTTTTTAACAGCCAGCTATTGTCTCGAGGTTGAACACCATAAATCACTTCATTCACGTCCGCTATCTGCGCCGCTTCTAATCTTCTTCTTTTTTCTTCTGGACTTTCTTCAGCTTCTAATTCTACAGCAATTTTTCCTGTTTGTATTTTTGGAATGTAATATCTTATGGTAGCTTCAATTATTGCAGCAAAATTATTTCTGGCCTTCTTTAACGACCTGATTAGATGTGGCATTATTATTTTTAAGACAATAAATACAATTTCCCTATAGTCTCTTAATCCATCTGAAGTCAGTAAATTTTCTCTTTCTTTAACGAGTTCACCAACAATAAAGGCTCGATCTAACTCTAATATTGCAGCCAATCTTTGTCTAAAACCAGTAAATTCAGTTTCTGAATATTGCCTGCCGTTACTAGGATGCCTTAAGGTGCGTTTACATTTATCAATCAGATAAGCTTCTAAAAAAGCCATAAATCTATTACTATATCCCGGACAGCCTATCTCCTTAGCAATACTTGCACTAAAGCCCGTAGTTATTTCTTGTACATTGCGTGGAGAAATTGAAGATTTTTTTACTAATGAATTAGCCAGAGCATAAACTTCTCGAGTAGCGATACTATAAGCGGTATCTAAGGTTTGTATACCTGCTTCTTTCATCCAAGCCAAGACCTCATTTTTTGCTCGGGTCCACTCTTCCTTATATGCTCGTAAGAAAGTGTTTTTCGCTTCTAAGCTGGAACTTTCCATCCTCCCGTTTTGAGTTATAGCTTTAATAGCTTTGGCCTGGATTAAAGAAAATAAAATTTCTAAATGGTGAATCAGGGCCTGTCGTTGCATAACTCTATCCTATTATTACTAGATTTAAAAGCCTTTTGTCGCTTGGAGAAGTCATCAAACCCAGACTATTTTACTGCTAAAATAAGCTCAAAAAGGGCTAAAAACACAATATTTATATATAAGTGTCACTTAGTAGTAACAAAAACAATAAAATTTAAACGATTTTATTGGTCAAAACCACTAGCCTTCGCAAATGGTTAAAAACCAGCGAAAGGTTTATATAGTAATGTCATTATTAAGTGGTTACATATTAAGTTAATGTTGTTTTTTGAAAAAAAGAACAACAAGATTTAAAAAAACAAAAATAAAATATACAAAAGGTGAAACAAAATGCCAGTTGCAGATTATTTAGCAAGTAGACCTACAGGAAAGGTCATGGAAGATACTATTGAAGCCGGAGTAGCTGCTGCTCAAGCCGCTTTTGCCGCTTCTGTACGAGGAACTGATGGGCGTGTAAACTACGCTGCTCTTGCTGGTGCAGGTAATCAAGCTGCAAGAGATGCTGCTGCTTTAGCCTATGAAAATACCGCTGCTGATGCGATCAGAGCTACTGTGGGAGGTACTCCTGCAGTTGATGAACATCAAAGAGCGCAATATTTGTTAATGGGCGGAATCAAGGCAGGCGAAGCTAGTGCATACTTAGATGCTAACTGCTGCACGCTTACATGATGCTGACTTACCAGACGTAATCACTCATCTTGGATTAGCTGGAAGAATTAACCCTGCTAGATTAACTCTAGAGAAAGCTAAGGTCTTGATGAATTACAACTTCGTCAACGGTGGTCTTGAAGACAGAGTCTTAAGACAACTAGACTTAATGTAAAAGGGTTAAACCCCTTTTCTTTTTTCTTTTTTTAAATAATTATTTTTCAAAATGACACATACTGTGAAGACTACTATTTATCTCTTTAGTCCTGCTAGTGCCTTGTACGCTGGAATTGAAGTGCCAGGAAGAGGTTTAGCAGAAGTTGATTCTGCTTTTCGTGTTGGCAATTTTTTATTAAAGAGAAAGGAAGGTCCATTGTATATCTTTCATTCTGGAAATAGGGATTCATTCCAAACAGGTGTAAAGATGGCCCTAGCCAGTGAAAAAGTTCCTGAAGAAATAACCTATTCTCCCTTTTTAGGGAACGATAAATTGGAACAAGCTCGTAAACTCACCAACAGCAGTGGCAGATTGGATTTTGCTGCTTTACAGGAATTAGATCATAAATTATTAACTGCAATTTCTCAAGAAGGTATTAGTTTCATTTCTCAAGCAGCTAGATTAGGACGACGGTATGCTTCAAGCTCTATAGTTGGGGTTACTGATTCTGATAAAGTCAGGCTCACATATGCTACCTTGTTAGGCAACCCTGTAGGAAAGTCTCAAGATTTAAAATCTAGGCCTTTGGATGGCTTGCTATTAGAATTAGAAAGATATAATTCTACTGGCGGAGTTGTAAGAGCTAAAATTGCTTATGATGAGATGAAACCTCAAGAATTAAATTTATTAGAATTAAAATTGAATCTTTGATTTCTGATCTCCTGTTTTCGTGTTCTAATTCCTCTCAATAAGTATGTGCATAGCCGCCAAGATGTCATCAAGAAAGAGTACTTTTACAAAGGAGTACAGGCAAAAAATCTCTAACTCTTGATATTGCATTTTTTTTACGTAAACGAAAACATTTTTTGTCTTGATGACGGCGCTATGCATGTACTTCAATAAGAAAAATATAAAAACTATAATCATTTATAATCCCGATATGGTGATTATATGATGATATTTCCTTTCAACGTTATTTTTTCTTTCTTATTATATAATCCACACCATGCTAAGGATTCTCATCAAGGTAATTATCATTTACCAAAGGATAACAATTCTCATCTAGCTCATTACTTAGCTTCTGATAAGCTACATAAGCATAAGAAATTGTCTGACGAAGCTAAAGTTCTGGCTGATACGGCAGCCGCTACTCATTCTGAAGCCTTTACCAAAGCAGTTGAAACACATTTGATGGATGATAAAAAGAAAGTCTATTTTAAGCGCCTAGACAATGATCAAGTCCGAGAAAGCTTTCAAAAATCGATGAAAGATGTTTATGTTTCTCGAGCAAAAGAATATTTCCAGATTACGAAGAATTTAGATGAATTTGAAGAAAGCATGCTGATGGGGGCGTATGTCGGAGTTTTTGAGCAGGATTTAAAGAGTATTTTAGATCAATACAATGGGAAATTAACTCATTCGGATTTCCATAAAGAGACTGAACAATTACAGCAGAAATTAGAGCAGCGCTTGTATAGTGTAGCTGCGACCCACTTTAAATATGAAGACATTCCAGATATTATCAAGCATGTAGGCTTAGAAGGAAAAGTGAAAAGCCAATTCATCAATTTAGATGAAGCTAAAACCTTATTAAATCTCTTTTATCGTGAAGGAGCACTTACCGATACTATTTTAAGAAGAGTCATAGGTGCATATAAGATGAAATCAGAGAGTGGAGAAAGTAAATGAAGTTGATTTTTATCTCCCAATAAAATATACTAAAGTTTCATAGGAGGCAAACCAATTTGCATTTTTGTCTCACTTTATACTGAAATATTTAAATAATAGCTCCCGTTCTAATAAAAAATCATGGGATATTTGGACATTCAATTACAAGGACGAGAAATATTTAGTCGTTATGGATCTAGTAACCATCAGCAATTAGAATTACAAGCCAACATAGGATTAGAACAAGTTGCTTCTGAAGCTTTTGAAAGGTCAGGAGTTTGTGAACTACGCAAAAGGCCGACTAAGTTCTCCAGTAGATGTTGTTGGTTATGGCGCAACGGACAATCTTGATGATCGTGTTATCGCTGCCCTATTATCAACAAGAGATAAGGTTGGAGTGATTGTTGGAAATTATACTGGCGGAAGTTTTGAAGAAAAAGTACAGCGTTTTGCTGCCTCATATCAAGGACAAGTAAGCCATGATGAAATGCGTGAATTTGTTTTATTGCATGAATTATCTCACCAGGCAGCAGCTAATGAAGGCCATGGCGTCGAGTATCGTGCTAATGCATATGTGGAAAGCTATTGCGCTCATAAAATAAAGGCAGCTAAAGCAAAAGGAGACCATGCTTCTGTTGCTCGATATCAGAGAATTAGCAAAGTTGCTAAGGACATGAAGAATAAAGCAAAGAAATCTGGGAAATAAAAAGTTATAGTTCTATCTTTCTTTAGAGCTTCATTAATTCTGTGGTATTATAGACGGGAATAATCGTTTGTTTTTCTTTAAGTTTCTTATCATTAGACCAAACAGCACAATGGAGTTTTAAAGCCAAAGCTAAATAAGCAACATCCTTTGGATCGGGAGAAATCTGTTCCGCTTTATGCACGTAAGGAACTAATTCTTCTAAAGGTATTAATATGATTCTTCTCCTCAAAATATCCACTACTTTTCTAAATTCTTCTAAGCTACTTTCAGTTTTTTCTAAAATCTCTAGTTTATGCTTTTCAAATTCTTCTAAGATGTACTCTGGACTAAAGAGATGAAGATCATCCCTAAAAAGAAGATGGTAAGAAACACTCTCCTTGATTAAAGCTGCAAATAATATATTGGCTCAACTACAAGATCCATTTTATTTAGCCTTTAGCTTGAGATGCTTGCTAACTGCTTTACTCACTTCATCTCCTAGTCGTAAGGCATCCTCATCAGTTAGCTTACTTTTAGATTTAAACTTCTTGAGGAATTCCATATCCTCAATTTTTTGCATAAATGCCTGCCGAGCTACTTCAGACCAATTCATTTCTGGAAAAGAGTCCATTCTCTGTTTTAGTCCTTGCGGAACTGCTAATGTCATCGTGGTCATGTTTAACCTCCATTATGTGTAAATTATTAAATTATGTGTATTTATTTAAATCTTTCTATTCATATTTAAGAGATTTAGGAGTCACCTACCTCCAATTTTCAACAGAATATTTTTAAATAGGTTCTTTCTCCTTCCTCAGATGTTATTTGAACAGTATGATCCTCTGAAAGTTGAACCAGAGATTATTAATTATTTGGAACAAAATAAAATTCTCTCTAAGCTTAAGGATAAAAATAAGCAAGGAAAAAAATTTAGCTTTTTGCAAGGTCCTCCATACACCTCAGGAAAAGTCCATCTTGGCACGGCCTGGAATACGTCTCTAAAGGATCTTATCTTAAGATATAAACGCAGCCAAGGGTTTAATGTTTGGGATAGAAATGGTTATGATGTTCATGGACTGCCTACTGAGCATAAAGTTATGGCAAAATTCGACCTCAAAACTAAAGAGGATATCATTAAATTAGGGTTAGACAAATTTGTAACAGAGTGCGAGGATTATGCCAAAAAAACAGCTTTAGTCATGGATAAAGATTTCCAAAGAGTAGGATGCAGTTTTGATTACAATAACCCTTATATGGCTTT
>JACOZM010000100.1 GCA_016181345.1 Candidatus Woesearchaeota archaeon | reverse complement strand
ACGGGAGTTCCTGTTAAAGACTGTTTTAAGGAGGAAGATACGATTTATATTGTTGTCCCTCCGGGCAATTTAGGAAAAGCCGTTGGTAAAAATGGAATTGTTATAAAAAAGATTCAGCACAATCTTCGTAAAAATATTCGTGTGATTGAGTACCGAGACAACGTTGCTGATTTTGTCGGCAACATCATTTATCCGATACAAGTAGAGCGTATTATTGAGGAAGAAAACGCAGTTATCATCAAAGATTCTAATCGAAGTGTAAAATCGCAGATCATCGGCCGAGAAGGAAAAAATCTGAACATCATTAAACGAGCGGTGCAGAGATTCTTTCCCACTAAAGAAGTTAGAGTTGAGTAAAACTAAAATGTGTGAGTGGTTTGATAAATGTTCTAACAAATGAAAGAATTAATTTCATATGACCATAATGTCTTATTGGTTACTTTAGATAGTTGTCGGTATGATACTTTTAATGGAGCTGTTACTCCTACCATGAATAGACTAGGTTTAGTTAAACCTGCCTTAACACATGGTGATTACACTCTTCCAGCTCATGTTAGTATTTTTAATGGACAATTACCTCGTGTTAGAGGTGATTTAGATCTCCCTCCAGATGATCCGCAAGGAGTACAATTATGGAGATTATCTCGCGCTAGATCGGTTGAAGGTATAGTTGGCCTATTGTTAGATGGATATACTCTTCAAGACGGTTATCGAAATAGGGGTTTTGCAGTGCGTGGTTTTGGAGGAACAGCTTATTTCTGGGAGGATACAGATATTTTAAGGTTGCCATACAAAGTAGGAGAGTTTACTCATTTTGCAGCTAGAGAAGTAGGAGATAAACATGGGTGGGAATATCCTCGGTTAGAACGGACTTTCCCTTTTTTCCATGTTGACGAAATTGCAGAATCAGTCCACGATCAAGAAAATTGGTTCCTCTTCATTAATGCACCGGAAACACATTGGCCTTATCATAGTGGAGTACTAGAAAATCAAGAGTTGGTTGAATTAGTGAAATATTCTCACCAGTTTAGAGGTGGAAGAACTGATCCTAAAAATAAATTTAGTTATGAAACTGGAGGACATCTTTTACATGAACTTCAAAGAAAAGCTTTAGAATACATAGATCGTCGATTGGAAATTCTCTTAGATAAATTACCCTCTGACAAACCTATTGTTGTCGTAATTTGCGGTGATCATGGTGAAGCTTTTGGAGAAGGAGGATTATGGGGTCATATTTTAAGTGCCCCACAAGTATTAAATGTGCCACTTATAAAAAACTTAAGTTATCGTCATCAAAAATAATTAATTATATCTCTTTTTATTCCCTTACTTATCTGACGGCAAGAAGGAGAGAAAAACTCTCTTCTTCACACCCAAAAGCTTTATAAATAGACCCTATTTCTGAATGCAATAACAACTATATGGGGATTAGTTTTAGTCGAGTAGGGCTAAGCGAATGAAGTGAGCGCAGGCCGTACCTTTGATTAAACTTTACAAAGTTTATGGGAAACAAGCCACGAGGATTAGGATCTGCTAAAAAATTAGCACAAAGAAGAAGGTCATTCAAGCTATTGAATAAAACAAAGCTGAAGAAAAAATATGATCCTCTTGCTGGCAGTTCTCAAGCTAAAGCTATTGTTCTAGAAAAAATTCAAGTTGAAGCTAAACAGCCAAACTCAGCTATGAGAAAATGTGCTAGAGTCCAGTTAGTTAAGAACGGAAAACAAGTTACTGCTTTTATGCCCGGGGATGGCGCTCAAAAGTTAATCAACGAGCACGACGAAGTTATCGTCGAATGTATCGGTGGAAAAATGGGCCGTGCTAAAGGAGATATTCCTGGAGTACGATGGAGAGTTATCAAAGTTAACGATCAAAGCTTAGACGCATTATTGCGTGGTAAGTTAGAGAAGGCAAGAAGATAAACCTAAGAGAAGAAAAAAACATGAGCAACATAAAATTTTTTAACCGCTGGACAACAGAAGGGGCTAAAGTAGATGACCTTGGCTTACAGCCTTACATTACTTTAGATCCAAAGATTCTTCCTAAAACCGGAGCAAGATACGCAGGTAATAGATTTCATAAGTCCAATACATTTATTGTTGAAAGACTAGTCACGAAGATTATGAATTCTGGTCACAAGAGTAAGAAGCACTTTATGTCTTCTGGTCATAATACGGGAAAGAAAAATGCTGCTTTAACCATTGTACAAAAAGCATTAGCTAAAGCAGAATTAAAATTAAAGAAAAATCCTTTGGTTATTTTGGCTAAAGCTGTAGAGAATGCTTCCCCTCGAGAAGAAGTTATCGCTATCGAATACGGTGGAGCAAGATATCCTAAAGCAGTTGACATTTCTCCACAAAGAAGAGTAGATTTAGCTTTACGATATATCACTCAAGGCGCTTATTTAAAATCATTTAATAAAAAAGTAACGATTGAAGATGCTTTAGCAGAAGAGATTATCAATGCCTGCACATGTTCTGGAAAAAGTAATGCTATTGCTAAGAAAAGAGACTTAGAACGACAAGCAGCCAGCAGTAAATAAATAAGTTAAGATTCTAGAGGTTTTTTTCAAGGTAGTTAGAGGTTTTTTTTTGAGGTAGTTTTGGCTATAATAACAAAGTAGCTATGATACAAAATAGCTATAATACACAGTAGCTCCACTCACTGTAATAATGATCACAATAACTCTATAACTACTCCATGGCAAGAAGAGCAAGAAATGACACTAACGACCATCATAGCCTTTATGTTGAAGTAGTTACTCCTGCAGAACACTATTGCCCATTACCATCTAATTCTTCTTCCCAGGATAGAAGCTCTCCAACAGAGAATCTTCCTTCTCTCCCGCTAGAAAGTGTCGTTCTAACTCGATTAGCCGCTTGCTTAAGGATAGATTATAACTCTTTAAAATCTATCGTCTCGGGAAGAAACTCTCAATTCAACCACTTGATTAAAACTACAGTAACAATTGATGATGATTTTGGACAAAAAAGCATTGATATTTATACTCTTGCTCCTGGGCAGACATATGCTGCTTTAGAACAAGCCGTTAAGGATTCTTATAAATCATATCAAGACAGAAAATCACGTGAAATAATCCTTAAAGAGCTGCGTGAACAGCATAGAATTCCTGTTGAGCGATTTCAGCGTTTTTTATATTATGGATTAGAAGCTTTTTTTGAAAGAAAAGGGGATCATATTGTTTATTTAAGAGAAGGGATCAGCCGAGAAGAAGTAGAAGATATCTGTACTAAGTTAGAACATGCTTTTTTGTTGACTCAACAAAAAGATGTTACTGGGATAGAGAAAGAGTATAAGCGTTTACTAAGTAGATCTCCTGAATTGATAGAACAATATTTAGAGATTGTCATTAAAAATGACCGCGGTACTATTTATACCTATAGGGAAGGGAAAGATGCCGAGGGATTAAATCGGGAATTAGGAGCTCGCTATGAGCAAAAATATGGACGTAAGCTAGTAAAAAGACCGAAGAGTATACTTCCTGCTCCTGTTCAGAAGACAGAAGCAGAAAGGCCTAGTTCATCACTTCCAAAACAAAAAGATCTTGAACAACGTCTTTCTTCGTCAAGAAGAGACTCATCTCAACAACCCTCAAGAAGAGGCCGATTAAGTTTAGAAGGAAGTACATTCTATCACGATTCTGATACTTCAACCTATTCTCCTAGAACCACCGCACCTCCTAAAAAGTATTCCTCACAGCCCTCAGAACCTCGTCGTACTTCCTTACCTTCTTCTCTATCGCCCACTCAATCCTCGAAACCATCTAAATTACCTGACTCTTCTAAACCTTCTAAATCCTCTAGGTCTTCTAGATCTTCCGAGCCATCTACCTCTTCTAAATCCTTAAACCCTTCAGAACCGTCTCCGCCTTCTCCTGAACCGAGAAGTGGAAAATTAAGTCTTGACGATTTTCCTGATGATGATGATTATGATCCAGAAGTCGATGATGCCTACGATCCGGATGAAGAATGAGCCATAGATATATGAACACGAAAATGATCTCTTAAGAAACTTAGTTTTACTCTCTAAAATTAAATTATTTTCTTTTTACCCTGATAATTTTTCTCAAACTCTTCTTGAAATTCAGAAAATCTTTTTTCTTTAATCGCTTTTTTTGCTTCTTCAATCAATTCTTTAATAAAATGTAAATTATGGATTGTTTTCAATCTTTTTCCTGATGGTTCATCTATTTTAGTGAGATGGTAAAGGTAAGCTTTCGTGTACTGCCGGCAGGTAGGACATTTACAGTTTTTTTCTAAGGGAGAAAAATCAGTCGCGTATTGGCTTTTGTCGATAGCTATCGGTCCTTGTTTTGTAAACAAGTGATTATGCCTGGCCATCTTTGCTGGATAAACAGAATCGAAACAATCAATTCCTTTTCCAATCATCTCTATGATCTCTTTTGGACTTCCCACTCCCATAACATAACGTGGCTTATTGATAGGAATAAACGGCAAAGCCGAATCGATTGCTTCATACATCTTTTCTTTCGGCTCTCCGATGGCAACTCCTCCTATTGCAATGCCGTCAAAATCTAAACTTGAAATGAATTGCGCACTCTTCTCTCTGAGTTCGGGATAAAAATTTCCTTGGATAATCCCGAATAGTAACTGTTTAGAATCTCTCTCTATCCTCAACTTCTGATGATAGTCAAGAGATTCTTTCCCCCATCGATGCGTGTTTTCCATCGCTTCTTTTGCTTCTTCAAATGACGATCCATAGGATGACATATCGTCGAGCATCATGGCTACGTCGCTGTCTAAAGCTAACTCTATTTCCATAATTTTTTTAGGTGTTAGGATTACTTCCTGATTATTGTATGGATTTCGAAAATGAAGAGCGTTCTTGCTTTTCTTTTCAAACATCGTCCTCGACATTTGAAATCCTCCGCAGTCAGTAAAAATAATTCCAGAAAAATTCATAAACTTGTGGAGCCCGCCAGATTGACGAACAATTTCTACTCCTGGTTTTAAACTGAGAATTAAAGCATTAGAGATCAGGCTATTGATGCCGATATTTTTATAATCATCTGTCGTGATAAATTTTCCTGTTGCTCTAGTTGCTGCCGGCATGAAGAATGGTGTTTCAATCACTCTGTGAGCAGTCGTTAGCCTTCCTACTCGGGCTTGTCCATCTTGATGAATAACGTGAAATGACATTTTCTAAAAGATAACGATAATTGGTTGGGGGAAGAAGGCGAATTATTCTTATT
The DNA here is from genome assembly GCA_016181345.1 of Candidatus Woesearchaeota archaeon. Lineage (GTDB taxonomy): Archaea > Nanobdellota > Nanobdellia > Woesearchaeales > GW2011-AR9 > JACOZM01. Next base: position 1,522 of record JACOZM010000100.1, on the reverse strand, counting down.
TGCGACATTGAGGAGGAAGATGTTGTACCAGATAATCCAGTTTTTGTAGTGTAGTATCTCTTTCCTGCTGAGGAATATCAACTCTTTGCAGTCTACTAGCATCACCCTCTCTCAAATAAAATAAGCTTCCAGATGTATCTTCAAAGATAAGGGTTCTAAACTCTGCCAATGGGACTTGATCTGAATAAGGATCTACAACAAAATGATATTTTCTTACCACCCCATGCGCAGCACTCGCTCCTTGTCCACCTCTATCCTCAGCTTTTCTCTTTGTCCTATCCTCTACTAAAAAAAGAAATCGAGTTCCATTTCCTTGATATTCCGGTACGGAAGAAGAAGTCTTCATATCCCAGCTGACTCTGTCTTCTCGATCACCATTATCATAATCTGTCCTTTTTCCACATTTTTGGTCCATGACTCTACTAGCAACGGAATCTAAAGTTGTTCGTAAGTCTCTCGGTTCTTCTGCAAATGAAGGAGAAGCTGCAGCAAGTGCAGCAACCAATGCTAAATAAGATAATTTCATTTTAAACCTAAAGAATAAGTTATTTATAAAGTTTTCGCTACTAATAAGAGATAACGTTTTTAGTTTTACTATTCTCTTTCTTATACCCCTCACAATTCCCTTTGCAATCCTTCCTGCTCTTCTTCTTGGTAATCTCTTCTATCCGGCATTACTCTCTCTTTCCATAATTGTTTCATCTCCATATACATGAGGTCAAGCTGTTCTTCGATTAAGCCCATTCTCTTCTTCCATAGTTCTAATTGCTCATGATCTTCCTCCCCCATCCACCCTAGTTCTCTCGTCCAATAGCGTGGTTCCTCGCCTACATGAACTATTTTTATCTCTGAAGGATCTTGTTCTCCAGGATGATAAAGAGATATAATAGTGGTTTTTCCATCAGGGCTATAATCTAAATTCATAGATGATCCGTCAAGATACCTCCTTTTTCGTTGAAGAATCCCTACTTGCTCATCAATCAGTAATACTTCTTCAAAAAAGCCGTCATAATTCTCATCTTTCACTTTTGTTTCTAGTTTGCTTTCTCTTTCATGAAAAGTAAGATGATCCGCGACCCCATCAAGATTTTTGTCGACAGTTTCATAGCTATTTCCTGTTAGATGGTCATGATACAATAATCTTATGGCATCGGCTATTCCATTTCCGTCAGTATCTATTCCTTTTGGATCAACAGTCACACCGCGTTCTAACTCTATCGTTCCTATATTCATATCTCTTTCAGGTCGTGGAGAAGTTTGAGAATAAACTACACATCCAGCTATTGCTAAAGAAAGACCTACTGCTAATACTCGTCCAGCACGTAAAAGATAATCCATAACTTCACTAAAGAGGACGTATTTATAAAAGTTGCTACTTGTTGGTGGTTTAATAGAACAATAAGCCTTAAAAAGCTCAAAACTATTCTCTTGTTATGAAAAAGTTTTTCATTCGGCATAAAGAAAGTTTTGAGAAGATCGAGCATCTTCGCGCCGAGCAGGTCTACGACATTGAAGTTGAGGG
>JACOZM010000099.1 GCA_016181345.1 Candidatus Woesearchaeota archaeon | reverse complement strand
TTGAAGAACAAAGAATGCATTCAATAAAAGGAGGAAAGGAAAGAGGAAAACAATTAAAGTTAGATCCAGAACATCAAAGTAAATCAGGAAGAAAAGGTGGAGAAAAAACTATCCAATTGCATCCAGAACAATCTATAAATAACTGGAGTAAAAATAATCTAGAACTACAAAGTAGAATTTCAAGTGAAACTGTGAGGAGAACACATCAGAATGATCCCACACTTGCCAGTAGAATGGGAAAATCTACGTATCAAAAACATCCAGAGCTAGCAAGTAAAATTGCTAAAAAAACACACCAGAAATATCCTAATCTTGCCAGTAGAATGGGTAAGTCAACGCACTTAAGACACCCAGAACAAGCTAGCATGATGGGAAAAATATCTTATCAAAAACATCCAGGAGATAATCTTAGGAAAGCAGAGCTATTTTTTGAAAAGCATCCTGATTTTCGCAGTAATGTGGCTAAAAAGACACATCAAAAGATGAAAGAGAATGACCCTGAAGGATATAGTAAAAAACAAACAGATGCAATGCCTGCTGGAAGTAAGGGAAAAACAAAACCAGAAAAAATAATGGGAGATATTCTCCCTAATGACTTTGTTTATAACCAGCATTTTATTTGTGGCGCACCTGATTTTAGAAGTGAAAGCAGAAAAATAATTATCCAAGTTGATGGTCCACGTCATTACAAAACTATGGGAAAATTTTATGATAAAGAAAAAGTGATAAAAACACAAGAGAAAGATAAAAGGCAGGAAATAAGGTGGGCTGAAGAAGGATATAAGGTTTATCGTTTTACTGATATTGAAATAAATAAAGAGAAAGATAAGGTAGCAGAAAGAGTTAAAAAAATATTAAGTATATAATTTTCTTCTAAATATCCAGATTAACAACTTCCAATGCGTGCTTCTCAATAAATTCTTTTCTTGGCTGGACTTCATCGCCCATTAAAACGGTAAAAATCTGATCGGCAGCAACCACGTCTTCAACAGTAACTTTTTTTAACAATCGGACTGAAGGGTCCATTGTCGTATCCCATAATTGGCGAGGATTCATCTCGCCCAAACCTTTATACCTTTGGATACCAACATTATCACCCATTTCGGATGCGGAAATTTCCTTTTCTTTATCAGAATACACATAACGGATATCTTTTCCCCGCTGTAATCGATACAAAGGAGGCATCGCGATATAAACGTGGCCTTGCTCAACTAATGGTTTCATGTAACGATAGAAAAATGTTAGTAATAACGTCATGATATGGCTTCCGTCAACGTCAGCATCTGTCATAATTATCACTTTATCATAACGTAATTTCTGTACATTAAACTCCTCCCCTACTCCTGTGCCTAAAGCGATGATCATAGCAATGATCTCTTTATTTTCCATGATCTTATGGAGGCGAGCTTTTTCAACATTGAGAATTTTTCCTCGTAATGGAAGAATGGCCTGGAATTCGCGGTTACGACCTTGCTTGGCGCTGTTGTGCACAAATACTCCCGAAGCTAAAGCAAAGTTATGTGTTCCTGGGACTTCTAAATCGTAAACATCCATAGTCTCAGCAAAAGGTATGATCGCTTTAATTTTGTGATTATAATTCGCCACAGCTTCCTCTAATCTTGCTTGATCGTGTTCAAAGAATCTTCCAATAAAAGTATTATAGGAGAGAATACTGTGGTTATTCATCTTCTTTCTTAATAACTCAAATTCAGCAACATCAATTCTATTTTTCTGATCATAAACTTGCCTGAGAACCCTAATAGTATTATCATAATAAGTTTTATTATAGGCTATCTTTCGCTGCACCCTAAATTCAGGTGTCCACTGTTCCTTTGTTTTAAGTTTTCTCCATTCTTTTAATTGAACGTCATCCCATTGTTCTTTAGACTTAACTGACAATTCATTCTTTAATTCAGGATGTCGTGCAAAATAATTTTTAACCTTTAAAGCTTGTTGTCTTTTATTTTCTGCAGAAGACCAGTATTGTTTTTGAGCCTGGGAAAGTATCTCCCTTGATCTTTCTCTGTATTCGGGATTAGAATTATAAAAATCTAGAAACTTTTGCACCATATACTTTTTGTACTCCTCATTTTCCCACTGAATCTTTGCTCTTTGACTTAACTCTTTATGCATAGAAAGCATCTTCTTCCTTATTTTTTCTCTAAATTGAGGAGTTTGCCTAAGAACTCTTAATCTCTCGAGTACGTCTGGCCTCTGTAAAGTATTTTTTGCCAAAGAAGCATGCAATGCAAAATGCTCCTCTTTAGTTAAACGGCAGATGTTATTTGGATTATTATTAAGACGATTAAAATCCTTGTGATGCCTATGAGCGCCTTCCATTTCTGTATATAGATTATTTCTTAAATTATAATCATCAGCTAAAAGATGAGTGAAAATCCATCTGTTTGCAGATGAATCAAAAACTAATTCGTATCCTTCAATGGTTATTCTTTTTCCCTTATGAGATAACTGTTTTCTCAAAGGCATCAGAGAATCATTAGTAGTAAGCTTAGAAGCTGGTTTATATGTTCCATCCCTTAACATGAAGAGGTGATCGGGAGTACAAATTATATCTTCATCATTATCTAAAATAATTTTTATGACTTGAGCATTTTTTTTAGTGATTCTAGGACTTATGATCTTTTGGATACCGATATGACCATTGTCAAGAATAGTATAACAATAATTCACTTTGCCAGTTTTATCTTCCTCAACCAATTCTTTAAAGCAGATATTCCTTCCGTCAGCTAAAGCAACTTTTGTATCTCCAGAAAAACAACCCCCTGCGGAATCTCCTTCCACAATATAGATTTCACATTTTTTAGGGTCACGGTTACTGCAGTCAGCCAATTTTCCTGGGAGTCCAGCACCATCTAACGCACCTTTTCTTCTGGTTAAATCCCTCGCTTTTCTGGCTGCTTCTCGAGCTCTTGCTGCATCCAAACATTTTTGGACAATCCCTTTAGCAATACCTGGACGTTCTCCCAAATATGTCTGCAATTCATCATGGACAATAGAACTAACAATCCCAAAGATTTCACTATTTCCTAATTTTGTTTTTGTCTGGCCTTCAAATAAAGGTTCAGGAACCTTAACAGAAATGACCGCAGTCAAGCCTTCTTTAACGTCATCTCCCGTAAGAATAGCGTCGGATTTTAGATCTTTAGCATATTTATTTAACACTCTTGTAAGAGCTGTTTTAAACCCAGATAAATGTGTTCCACCTTCAATCGTATTGATGTTATTGACGAAAGAAAAAACATTTTCCTGATAGCCAACATTATACCGTAAAGAGACTTCCACAATAACATTATCTTTTGCTTTTTCGAAACAAATAACCTCATGCAATGGCTGTTTATTATGATCAACGTAGCTGACAAATTCTTTAATACCACCGAGATATTCGAACACTTCATGTTTAGATTCTTCACGCTCATCAAATAATTCAATATGAACTCCTTTATTTAAAAATGCTAATTCCCGTAATCTCTTGGCTAGAATATCAAAGCGATAGACTGTTTCTGGAAAAATCTCATGATCAGGTAAAAAATAAACTATTGTCCCAGTCCCATCAGAAACGCCTACCTCTTCCAAATGGCCTTGCGGCTTGCCTCGGCAATAAGTCTGCTCATGGATCTTGCCATCTCTCGTAACAATAACTTTTAGTTTTTCTGAAAGGGCGTTAACGACAGAAACTCCTACCCCGTGCAATCCTCCCGAAACTTTATAGGAATCCTTGTCAAATTTTCCCCCTGCATGAAGTTTAGTCAACGCTACTTCGACTGCAGAAATATTATATTTTGGATGAATGTCCGTAGGAATTCCACGGCCGTCATCTTTAACTGTAATAGAATTATCTGGATGGATAGTAACGATAATTATTTTACAAAATCCGGCCATAGCTTCGTCGATAGAATTATCAACAATCTCAAAGACTAAATGATGCAAGCCCCGAATAGACGTATCCCCAATGTACATTCCTGGACGTTTTCGAACTGCTTCCAAACCTTCTAAGACAGTAATTTGACTAGCGCCGTAATTAGTGCTCTTTGTTTTTTGGAGAGAAAGGCTATTTGAAGCAGTAGTACTAAGGGGATCAGAGCCTATATTTACCACTGGTTTTTGGTCTGCTGGAGTTTCCATGATGAGTAAAAAATGATTGTTTTTCCCCCTCTTTAGATAAGCTTAGTTAAATTTCATTTATCGTCGATAAAACACAGATATTTACAGAGTTTATTGCTTTATAAACCTGTCGGTGGTTGAGTTATTAATTACTCATAGGTTACAAACAAGATAATAGCTATAACCGGGACTGGATCTTCGAAGAATGGAAAGCATATGCTTTATATACTAGTAGTTCGTGGGCTAAAAATATGGACCCTCGAGCAGAATTACGGTTAAGGAAACAGAATATTGATCCTCGGAGAAAAGCAATTACCCTTTCGGCTCTTTTTAATCCGCGATATGATCTTTCTCAGTTTCTCGAGATTACTCCTGCCCGTTCTTTATATCAGCTATCTAGCGATTCTCGACCTGATCTTTTAATCATCGCCGAGAATGATTACCAGTTTATGCAACGTGCAGAATGGACAGAAAACCGCGGAAAAGTCGTTTTTAACCCAGAAAGGAGATGGACAGGATATGCACACTCGGGGCGCTTACATTATGAGGCGGTTCGACCAAGAGTGGAGGTATCTGCTAGAGATTTAGATGAACGAGTAATATATAAAACAGATTATGATTTCTTTGTCTTACAGGAGGGAAAATATGTTCCAATTCGGCACGTTCGATTGCCAGGGCAGGAGTCTAGCGGACTTTCCTTCTTACAATCATTGATGCCGGCTCCTTTAGCGAGATACCTTCAGAAGGATTAAAATTATTCTCTTTAATTCTCAGGAAATTCAGAAGAACTAGATTATTCTTTTTTGTGTAAAATAAAGGAGATATATTTATAAATAAGGTCATATTTACCACTCATTAGTGACTATTGTTTAGGATCATGGACTTAGAAGCAGTGCTAGAGTTAGGACCTGAAGATAAGTGGGATTTTAGCATCGATGTAGATCGCATCCCAAAGGAATTGCTGGAGAGAACTGGTCCAGAGATCCCTGCAGTGCTTCATGTTCCGGAAGGATATACCTTACCTAATTCTTCTCAAAGAATTAAAGGATATCTTTCGTTATTTGCTTATGCCTGTTTATCACTAGCAGTCCATGGAGTTATTTTAAAAACGATTGATTCACCCATTCCATTCTTTCATTCAGTTAAAACTGAAGAACACCAGCAGGATCTCTTAAAAGAATATCTAGAAAATCATGTTTCGAAAACAGTTCGGGAGCAGATCAGTTCGGAAGCTAAAGAATCGGGAGACATTACTGAAACTATTAAGGAGTTATTGGACCATTATCAGACGCAAAAAAAAGAACTCGTGGAGACGACAGCAAAAGATCTACGTGACGGAAAACTTGACGATATCAAGTTGGCTGAATTTGTCTTAACATTGCAGACATTACGAAGAAATATCTATTACTTGGAAAAAGATGATTATCCACTGGAAAAATTGTCTGATCCTCAGGCCATCAGTTCAGAGTTTCAAGGAAAGGCAAGGGAAGCGAGAGTATTGGGAACGTCTTGCGATTTAGAAAGCCTAGTACAATTACATTCTTTTGTTTTTAACAAGGTCATAAATACCGGTTATAATCCTAATCGAGATTCTGTTCTTTCTGCTCTTGAAGGAATGTCGCAATGTGAATCTGGAACAGAAGGATTTGTTTTATTTGAAGATGAAGTTTCTGCTTGTTCAGATGTTGGATTGATTTTATTTGGCAATCATCAACGAATAGGCGTAGTTCATGGAAGAGAAGGCTATGTCTTAGCTGCTGAACCTGGTGCTCCTCTTCTCAAGTACACCGAAGGAAAATTTGTTCCAAAGGCGGTTATGGCTGCCCAATATCTGGTTGATGAAGGAGTTTCTTTAGAAACGTTCCCAGAATCAATTCAACGATACTTTAGGGATGATCCTTCATTGGATAAAGCTAATGATGTTACGTTAGCAAAGAGGGGAGAGACAATCACTGAAGAGCCCTGGGCGAAGAAAGCAAGTATTCCCACACGAGCAAATTTTCGAGAAGGTGAAGATTCATTAAAGATACAATATTGGGATATTACTCCAAAGTTAGCAGAAAGAAGGGGAGTTAATCCTTCCAAAGAACAGCTTTCTGATAGAGAAGTTGAACTATTACAGCAGATTCAGGAAGCGAGAGATGACCTGCAAAAGAAAAAAGAGCAAGTGACACAAATTCATCTAGAAGATTGTGTAAAACAAGCTGGTTTTGAATATGCTGCCCAGAAGGCGAGAGACGATGGATTCTTAAGAGTATTACCTAGAGGAATAACGTACGACGAGATCCTAACATTTGGGTTTAATTCAGAAGATCGTCCAGAACTATGGCATTTAAAGAAAATTGCTGATCAAGCAGGTTACGCATTGATGTCAGCGTTCCAGAAGGAGAGTGTAAGAGGTGTGGAAGTACTAAGTGGCCTCACAGGATTAACAGAACTATCCGCGATGCCCGGGGCGGAACGAGAAACATTGGAGATGGCGCAAAAAATAGTTGATTATGCTAAAGAAGTTGATTCTGCTAAAAAAAGAGACCCCTCGTTAAAATTGACATATGATATTACACCAATATCAGAAGAGGTATTTGGAATTATCGCTTCAACTCACTTACCGGAAGCAGCAGTTTATTTAGAACAGCAGGTAAAGGAATATTTAGGGAAGAAAGATAGTGTAGCTATTTATGCTTTTAATGCTCGGATAAATATGACCTCTTCTTCAGGA
>JACOZM010000126.1 GCA_016181345.1 Candidatus Woesearchaeota archaeon | reverse complement strand
TAGTTTAGCCGAGGAGTGGCTTCACGAAAAAGATTTGACTCGCTTCACATCGACATAACAAGACCTTGCTATGTGAAAATTGACGTCGAGGGAGCTGAAGAAAAAGTTCTGAAAGGTTTTGGAGAAAGATTGAAAGAAGTTGACGTCGTTCAAATCGAATGGTTTCTTAAAGAATATCACAAAGATCAGATGAAGTTGAGCCGGTTGATGCCTCTTCTGGAAAAATATGGTTTTGGTGGTTTCGTACAAAAGGAAGTTAATCTCCATTGCGGAGTGCCTTCTGTCTGTGACTTAATTTTTTTTAGAACCGATAAAATCTAAAAATTCTTTAACTTTTCCTGTGCAGATTTTATCGACGCCGGAATTGAGAAGTTCTTTCCATCTTTGTTCGATAGATTCGCTAAAAACCGACTCCGGAATTAAATCGGGAGAAATTGCGTAAAATGGTTTTTTTAATTTGTGAGACAATTCTATTTTTTCTTTGCTAATCCATTTGAAAGTTACTTCGTCTGCCCAAACAAAGTCGGCTGATTTCAATTTCTCTTCTGAAAAATTATGAGAATTTTCAGGCAAGTAAATACCAACTTTATATTCTTGATAATTCTCCTTTATTTTTTTTATTAAACTTAGAGTTATTTCGTCAACTGCGAAGAACCTTATTTGCTCCTTCAGAGAGTATTTTTCTAAAATTTTTATCGTTGGTTCGAGGGAGGTGATTTCCTTTATGTGCAGGAAGATTAATCCGCTGAAGTTTTTATTTTTCTCAATTAGCCTGCAGAGTTCTTCGAACCTTAGCAATTTTTGCGAAGCATCTTTCTTATATGAGTTTTCTTCAGCTCAAAAATTTGCTTTTTTGGATTATATTCTTTATCGATAGTTCCGCCGGTGATTATTATTCTAATTCCCATAATATTAGTATTTTTTTTAAATTAATAAATGTTGTTGTTAAGACGGCCTTCTGAAAAATATAGATCTATTTAATCTTAGTATTCTTCTTATTTTTCAATAGTCGGCTTAGAATTATTTTTAGATTATATTATGCATTATCAGATATGTTTATCGTTTAAAACACCAGCTTATGGTCATACAATCCAAAAGTTGCTACACTTAATTGCTTTACAACATTTCTCGGAGAGGTTATCCATCCATGCATGGAAGCAAAAGCACCTTGCGGCAGGCTATCTACTCTACCTAAAGCATAGGCTAAATTAAACCACCCATCGTTAAGATGTACATCATCCGGAAACATCGCTCCGATAAAAACATATTTTGATTTCGGCAAATCTCCTGTTTGAACCATATGTTCAAAACGGCCAGCCTCATCCGGCAAGGCATACGTTCCTATCGTTACGATCTGCTGTTTATGCTCATTTCTTCGTGCTTCCGTCAGTAATTGCTCAATATCTTGTTTTCCTAACTGCCGGCTGTCTTTCATGCAAATTTCTCTAAAGACAAAATCTGGCTCATCCAGCCTTACACCAATAGCTTCGTAGAGATATTCTGGAATTTTGGAGTGTTCATAAGGAGCAGCGGTATCTGAAGCATCACTATAACGAGAATCGATTGTTCCTCCAGTCATATGAATCACTGTCCGAGATAAGATAGCTTTGACCGTTTCAGCATTCTGAGCCGGATGAAATGTATGAACTCCCGGCCCGGCAGTATACATCTGCGCAATAGCAAATCCTAGATGAAATCCTGCATCGGATTGATATTCAGTAAAGGGCATATGCGATCCAACGATGCCAACACTTCTTCCTCCTAAATCTTGTTCTTGAAGAAAGCAAGCTGCTTCATGCATCTTTACAATTCCATATGTTACGAGAACATTTTGATAGGGACTGGAGATAACTTCTTGGGCTAAAGCTACTAGATCTTCTTCTTTCATATCCCGGCTGTCTTTGATCGATGCCCGAGAAAAATTGATCGATTCAATCGGCATCTTGACTCTATCTCTCAAAAAATGGGGAACGATGGAATGATCTCGAGGAATAGCTGCATCCGCTTTTCTTTCTGATCGTTCATAGGCAGGATTGAACCGGAAATCGATACTTCCTCCGGCAATAACAACATGAAGTCCAGAACGTTTTGGTGATTGTTCAGGAGTCATTTTGAATTACTCCCGCCGTGAGCTAGTGGAGTATTTTTCCATAATCCAGAATATGTAGAAGCTACTACTGGAGAAGATTCATGAATCGCGTTAAGCTCAAATGCGGAGATGAAATAATGATTCCACTCGGCGTTACTCATATGGGCTCTAGCTACTTGCAGTTGAGTAGGCGTGGCTATCTCTACATTTTCGTGAAAGAAAATTGCTGGTTTGTCTTGCAGAGGCTGAAGGACAGCTTGTGTTTGTGAATTACCCAGAGAGTTTGAATACAAATGATGAGGGGCAGAGAAATCTACTTCAACGACCATATACTTCTCTTGAGCCAACGCTATCTGTTTCACGAGCTGATAATCTGGCTTGGAGAATAAGAGGTAATTTCCTTGGCTCAGGATAGCTTCGAGCGCCGGTAATGGCGGGGTATAAGTCATTATTTTTCTCCTTGTTACATCCTGCTCTCTATAACCGCGATTTCCCGGGCGTAATCTCGTCGAATGATCCGATCAACATAGCCAAGAACATCTTGTCCCGTAACATGATCCGCTTTCGCTCTTCCCACAGCAATCATTAATTTCTGTGTGATCGCTTCTGCCGTCATATCTCCAGCAGGTTTAGCTCCTGCCTTCAATGGTTCAGGACTTACTGCATAAACTCCCATGTCAGCTGCTCCTTCCAAACAATTGGTGGTTACGAGAACTGGTTTTCCTTGACGTAAAGCTCGCTCTATTGGGGCATGATATCTAGGATGGATATTTCCTGCTCCAAAACCGCCAAAAACAATTCCTTTCACATCAGGATTGTCAACATAGCCTCGTTCAAAAGCACTCGTGTCTGTTCCAGATCGAGGAGAATAAAAATCAACACCGGTTTCAAACTCAGTAAAGATAATAGGATCACCATTTCCCCTTTTCATCCGATGATCATAAAGAATCGTGTCAATCCCATATTCTCCTAAAGGAGTAATTCGCGGTGAATTAAAGGCGTTTATTCCTTGCTCATTTACTTTTAAGGCTCGATTAGCCCGAACAATTTTATCTCCAAACGAAATGACCACTTCTCCTAAATCTTTGGTGGCTGTTTCAACAGCATGCATGAAGTTAACATCTCCATCCGAGCCACGTTCATACATTGATTTCTGCGCTCCTGTAAGCACGATAGGTTTGTCTAAATTGCGAATCATCAATGATAAGGCTGTTCCTGTATCCACCATCGTATCTGTTCCATGAACAATGACAAAACCATCATAGTTCTGTGCGTGTTCTTTGATCATGTGAGCAAGATCAGCCCTGTCAGCATGAACCATAGCAGTGCTGTCAATATTTCTGGTTTGGATTGCATCAATTTCAATGGCCGGTTCTTTGAACGTAGGAGCAATCATATATCTTCGGAGTTCTCCTTTTACCACTTCTTCGTGAGTTGATCGTAAAGACTGTCCAGGTAAAAGTGAAATACCTCTAATGAGAGGAATATAATCCCTCGGCGAAGGATTAAATTCTCCTTTTATGTCTCGTTCCTGCCCGATTGTTCCGCCAGTTTGTAAAACTAAAATTCTTGATCTTTGAGTCATTTTTTCATCTTCTCATTTAATACTTTTTTTTATTAATCACTATAAAGTAATCACTTCATAACGATTATATAAATCTTATTCGTAGCGTTTACCACGAAACTTTTAAAAAGAAGAACTTGCCTCCCAGCTAGATGTACGAGGAAACGTTCAAGAATCTGGGCATGAGCCCAAATGAAGCGAAGATCTATGAGGAATTGATTCATTTAGGAGAATCATCTATCAACACTATCTCGGTAAAAACAAACGTCAACCGTAGCAATGTCTACGATGCCATGGAAAGATTAGTAGAAAAAGGATTAGCCGCTGGTGTGATGATCAAAGGTCAGAAACATTTTCGCGCGGCCCATCCGAGAAGGCTGTTAGAACTTCTGAAAGAGAAACAAGAAGAAGTCGAACATATCTTGCCGGATTTGACTAAAAAATTTGAATTTCATCATCAGGAAGAAGAAGTGCATTTCTATCGGGGGATTGAAGGTTACAAAAATTATATGTTTGACATTTTAAAAGAAGGAAAAACATATTATTGTATCGGTGCTAAAGGGATGTGGTTTGATCCTAGATTAAAATTTTTTAGGATGAAATTTGACCGGGAACGGAAAAAATCAAACATTCAGTTTAAGCATATCTTTGATGAAGAAGTCAAGACGAAATCACCGGAGCCGTTAAAGTTTGAAAAGAATCAATATAAATTCCTCCCTAAAAAATACTGCAGTAACCTTACGATAGAATTCTTTGGAGATTATACAGTCATCTATACTGGAGAGGACTACGGAAAATTGAAAGAAAAGCCTACTCTATTCGTATTAAAGAGCAAAGAGATAGCTGATGGATTTAAGAAATTATTTCAGTTCATCTGGGATAAATCAGGCTAAACAGTAGAGAAGAATAGTTTTTATAAAGAACAAAACAGTTATACCTGGAAAATGTAGATTAGGTAAAAATATGGATAAGCTGATCATCACAAAACTCCAGAAAACATTTGAAGATTACTCTCATACAGCAGAGAGTATTGAATTCTGGTACGCCCGGGATCTGCAGAAGCTTTTAGACTACGATGAATGGAGAAATTTCCTTAACGTAATAGAGAAGGCAAAAATATCATGTAAGACTGCTGGACAAGAACTTGAGGATCATTTTGTTGGCGTCAACAAAACGATAGCTATGCCTAAAGGAGCCTCTAAAGACATCGATGACATTATGCTCACTCGTTATGCTTGTTATCTCATTGCGCAAAATGGCGATCCCAAGAAAGAACAGATTGCTTTCGCCCAAAGCTATTTTGCTGTTCAGACAAGAAAACAAGAGTTGATAGAGCAAAGAATAGCGCTGCAAGAAAGATTTGAAGCACGAGGCAGATTAATTACTTCAGAAACAGAATTATCCAAACTGATCTACGAACGGGGCGTTGATGATTCTGGTTTTGCGAGGATACGCAGTAAAGGTGATAAATCATTATTTGGCGGTCATGACACAAAACAAATGAAACAGAGGCTGAACGTACCTTCACGTAAGCCATTAGCGGATTTCTTACCTACAGTTACTATTGCAGCTAAGAATTTTGCGACAGAAATCACGAATTTCAATGTACAGCAGAATGATCTGCAAGGTGAAGAAAAAATAACTGATGAGCATGTCAAAAATAATAGAGAAATGAGGAGAGTTCTAGCAAAAAATAAGATTGTCCCGGAAAACTTGCCTGCTGAGGAGGATATAAAAGAACTGGAACGAAGAGTAAAAAAAGACGAAAGGAAAATAGCTTCTTCTTCAAAATATCCTAAAAAGGCGTGAAACTATCGGCCTGAACAGGAAGCGCTTGACGTTACACCAACTGACTGAGCTCGCAACGTTGCAACTCTTTCTCGTGCTTCCATATATCCTATAAAATCAATCGGGATTTTCACTCCATATAATTCTCTGGCAGTTGCAGCACCATTTCTGATGGCACATCCCCATTCCATTTCGTCTCGAAGATAAAGGACTCTTCCTACTCCTTTTCTTTCATACTCCTTATTAAGTTTAGCGGAAAGCATCGCACAGTTAGGAGCTCCACTCGGTTTAGTAAGTTCTCTTCGTGATTCAGTTCCATCTACAAGATAGGAAAATACTCCTAGAAGATCGGAAAATATTCCTTCATCTCTATCCAACTCTCTGACAAATCTACTTTTGTCTCCTTTTTGATAAGCTTCTAAGTCTTGCCGGCATTGCAACGTCAATTTTCCTTCAAATGAAGAAATCATTCTTTCACTGTGCCGTTCAGGAGTTATCCCGTGCCCAGCTAACAAGTAATGGTATTGCCGTAACACTCCATGATGAGTTCCTTCTCTCTTTGCTTGTTGATAGAGTTTTTCCATAACTCGTCTAGCTGTCTGTTTTTCCATTTGGTTAAGGAGCCGCATTTCATTGTATAAAACGCCCAGTTTAGCATCAAATCCTTGTTGATGTAAATATTGCACTAGAACAGCACCTTCTTCTAAACTCATTTCATCGGCATCTCCGGACATCATTACATTTGAATCAATATGCCCGCAATCGACGACTATTGGTTTGTCCGTTCTCGGCAATTTATCAGCCCACGCCCTTAAATCAGGATTAAGCATCAAGTCAATAAACAAGGTATGATCATAAAAATCTGGTTGAGCAAAAACAGTTCGCGCATGTTCAACTATTTGGTCATGTCGTTGTTTAGGATTATCTCCTTCTCTAATAGCCTGATCTACAATCTTCTGCAAGCCTCTGCATACTCCCCAATATTGTTCTGAAGAAACGGGCAAACCAATCACAGAACTATCGCGAAAATCTTCTCCATCAGCCATAACAAACATAGGAACGTTTCTTTCCCTGGCTCTTTCTGCATAAGGCTCAAGACTTCTCGCGTTAGAACCTTCTCTCTTTACTAAAACAGCATCAGCGCCCCATTCTATATTTCGGTCAATAAAACTGGCATTAAATGTACCCATAGCCGAAACGAGAGGAATATGTACTTTACTTTGTACCGAGGTACTCGTTGACGTCATTGTCTATCCCTCTCTTTCATCATCATTTCAGTAAGTCGCTGATGATATTGTTTAGGAATTGGCAAATTAGTTTCATGGCCAACGCGTATATATCCTTTTTCTACTAAGGATTGTTCTAATGCTTTGAAATGCTCATTACCATATAATACTCCAATGCTGGCAACATCTCCTCTAGCTTCGAACTCTTCCAAAACACTAAGTAATTTTTCATCTCTTCTTTTGGTTACTGCTTTGAGCGCATTGATATACGCAATAAATTCTCCGATGATATTATCAATCATATTTTCTTCTTCTCTTTCTCCTTCCTTTTCTCCCTCTTGGCGTTCAGGTTTATGAGGAAGAAATGATCGTGCTTCTTCTGAACTTA
>JACOZM010000125.1 GCA_016181345.1 Candidatus Woesearchaeota archaeon | reverse complement strand
TAGCTTTAAACTCGGCCTTATTTTTGGGGTTCTGGAATAGCTTATCCTCTTGCTTCTGCTCTACTATTTGTCGGCTTTCCCTTTGTTGATTGGTTTCCGTTACTATCCTTTTTTCTTTAGAATTATTTTTTTCAGCGATAAACAACACCCCGATTCTTTAGACAAATTGAACTATTTAAAGGTTACTCATCTCAGACAAGTAGTGAAGAGGATTGATTAAATAATTCTTCAAAGGATAATTAGGATATGAATAAAGTAAATTAATGGAGTAGGATTAATAGAGTAGGATTAATAATACACTGGGCGATATCCTTCTTCCTGAGCAGCAAGGTGCATATAAGCATATTCATGCTTTCGCACATCATCAAATAAAAAGACGCTTCTTTTTGTAGGATAGCTTAGGACGTCATAGCTTAGCTCTTCATCCTGTTCTACTTTAATCTGGACATAATATTTTTCAATGGGAGTCAGCGTCCTGTTTTTAGAATTTAAAAGATATTCATCTCTCCATGTCCCAGGACGTAAAATGACTTTTTTTCTCTTTCGGATAATACTAACTTCATGAACATGGCCAAGGACAAAGATACGGTCTTTTCGATGTTTCTTTTTCTTTCTGAAGATATCAATCATCTCATCAACATCCCAATGCCGGCTCTTAAGACGATTATAAAATTCACCGAACAATTTTGTTGGAAGGTTGTACGTTGGATCAGAATAGTAACGGAAAGGATGGTAAAGCAGAGATTTAAGGAAATATCCTAAAGAGAGAAGATTCACTTTGCGAAGAACCATGCCATGCAAAGAAAGCATCAATTGTCTTGGAACTATCCGTTCCATAAATGGATGCTCTTCTTTAAGATCCATAAATGAACTCATCAAACCAAACGAAGCCCAAGGAAAATTTAATATTTTTTTCTGATTATAGTCTAGGAAAATATTCCTGAAATTAATCCTATTCAAAAAATCATATTGATGGCCATGTTCAATATAAACCTCGTGCTGATTGTACCGCAGTCCAGGAAAATGAACCTGTTTTTTGTTCTCCAGGAGCCTTTTAATCTCTTCTTGGACTTCTTTAAAAAAGATGTCGTGATCATGATTTCCAATAATAAAATACAGTTCATTCTTTTTTTTCTTTACGAATTTTTTCCAAGCAGTAAATACTCGTTCATGAGCTTTAGCTATCAAATGAAGCTTATTGATCGATATTTCTGAAGTAATATGCCGAGGATAGGTTAACTGGTCTTGGCTGTCTTTAAACGGGCATTTAAGAAAATCGAATGTATCCCCATTACAGACTAAGGTAATTGGATGCTTTCTTTTCGTCAAAGAATTGATGAACTCTGAGAAGGCCTTATCAGCAATAAAATCATCAGTTAAGTTTCCAGCCCCTAGTTCTACATCTCCTACGACAATGATTTCTTTCTGCAGGTTGTTTTGGATAGATTCCTTGAAGTTAGATCCTTTCTTAGAGTTAGATTCTTTCATAGAGCTAAGAATAAAGAGTCTATTTATTTAAGTTGTTGTTGGAAATAGCGTGGGGGAAAAATTAAAATAGAGTATTAAAGAAAAAAATGATCAATAACTCTTCCCAAAATAGAACCAAGCCGTAGCTTTTTTCTTGCAGGCAAAACAATCTCCCAAAACTTTCGGCTGTTCAAGCGGAGAATTTAAGGACTTAGCTTGAGTTTTTTCTTTAAAATTATCCTCGCATTCCTGGCTAGCGCACCAAGGAGCAAAGATTAACTTACCATCTTTAATGGCTTTCTCTGCATCTTTCAGAGTAGTAGCTTTTACAATCCCGGAAGCTAATAGTTGCTCAGCTTTCTTAAGCAAACTGTTATGAATAGTATTGAGTAAACCTGAAACTTCAGAGATAATGCTTCCAATATTTACTGCTGTTTTCTCTCCTGTATCTCTTCTGACAACGATGGCTTGTTTTTTTTCTAAATCTTTTGGACCGAGTTCAATCCGAACAGGAACTCCCTTCATCTCCCATTCATTAAACTTCCATCCCGGAGAATAACCTTCTCGATCGTCAATGTGAACACGAAGTCCTAATTTTTCTAATCCTGCTTTCATCTTTTCAACTTCAGCTAGAACTTTTTCTTTTGTTTCTCCAAAGAAAATTGGAACGATAACAACTTGCTTTTCTGCAATTTTAGGTGGAAGAACTAAACCCTTGTCGTCCCCGTGCATTAGGATCATCACTCCAATTGATCGCGTAGAAATCCCCCAAGAATTCTGCCAGACATAATCTTTTTCTCGTTTATCATTCAAAAAAGCGATGTCAAAAGCTTTAGCAAAATTTTGTCCTAAGTGATGTGAAGTAGCTCCTTGGATGGCTTTTCCACTCGGTAAAAGTGCTTCTACAGATAAGGTATAATCCGCTCCAGCAAATTTTTCCTGAGCTGATTTTCTTCCTTTTAGAACTGGTAAGGCGTACATCTCTCGGAAAACTTGTTCATAAAAATCAAGGATAGTTTTTGTTTCTTCCACAGCTTCTTCTTTTGTGGCAAAACAAGTATGGCCTTCCTGCCACAAAAATTCTCTGCTTCTTAAGAAGGGAATGGGATGTTTAAATTCCCATCTCACAACGTTACACCATTGATTTAATCTTAAAGGGAGATCCTTATGAGAACGAATCCATTTTGAATATGATTCATACATGATCGTTTCAGAAGTTGGACGAATAGCTAATTTTTCTTTTAATTCAGTATTACCACCGTGAGTAACCCAAGCTACTTCTGGAGCAAATCCAGCTACGTGCTCTTTTTCTCTAGTGAGTAAATTTTCTGGGATAAATAATGGAAAGTAAACATTTTTTACTCCGTCTTTCTTGATCAATTGGTCAAAAAAAGCTTGAACTTTTTCCCAGATGAAATAGGCATTCGGCCGTAAGATATAACACCCAGAAACTTGAGAATACTCAATGAGCTCGGCTTTTTGGATGACCTGAGTATACCATTCGGAAACGTCATCAGACTTTTTTACCGTCAGGCCTTTATTGTCGGCTGATTGTTTTTGGTTCATAGAAGGATTCTTCGATGTAGAAGGTAGAGATTTTTGTTTCTGTTCTACTTCTTTTTTAGCCATATCTTGAGAATACTGGAGGGATTATATAAAGTTTTTTAAATTGCAGCGCTTATTTTCTCTTTAATTTTGAGAGGCCTTATGTTCTGTAAAACCTGCGGAAGATTACTCGTACCGAAAAAGACGGAGTTTGGAAAGTGGATGTCCTGCCCTAATGGCCATGCTCAGCCAGAACTAGTACAAAAGTCTGAAACTCATCAATCGCAAAGTTTAGATAAGATGAAACGAATAGAAGTCCTGGAAGACGAGCATCCTTTAGCTGTTTATGACCACATCTGCAAGAAATGCGGCCATCCCAAAGCAGAATTAATTGAAATGCAGCCGTCGTATTCTGATGAAGATTCTACACTAAAGATGAAATGCCCTAAGTGCGGGAACGTCGAAAAGTTAGAAGGAAAGACAAGATAGACCTAAAAAAGAAGAAGAAGAAGAGAGACTCTAGCGAGTTAACTGGAGCACAAATTTTTCTTCTGTTAAGTCTCTTTCTAGCCGATGATGTAGTACTCTTAATTCATCAGAACGTTGCGAAACAATCCTTAAGTCATTATTGAGTACGTAGTTCGTGAAATCCTCATAACTTCTTCCCGGAGTCCACAGATGGACTCCTTCCTCATCTGCTGCCTCCACTATTGTCCATTGATTAAATGCGTGGTATAAGGTCGGATGCATTTGGTCTTGGTCATATGCTTCTTGAAGTTGATCCATATCTCTATCCCCGGGCTGGGCAGAGACTATTTTTCTTAACAATGGAAGGCCACGACTACGTACATTTATCTCACCTTCAACAGTTCCAAGGTATGCTTCATGAACTAATCGTTCGTCGATAGTGACCCGTCTTAGCTCGTATGCTAACGTATCTCCCTTGCGAGAATGACCTGATTCAGCTGCACTCTCGTCAAATAGCTGGGTAAGTGCTTCTCTAAGTTCTGGTGCACTAGCTTCATATAGGACATGAAGGGAAAATTTTTCTCGTAAGCCATCTGATCCCGTAAGGCCTTCGCTGTTTGGATTATTGCCTTTATACCATTGATCATATAACTGTAATACCCTCTCCAACGGCTGTTGATATTGATGTAACAACGGCAAACCGATGTCAATACCATTCATTAATTCTTCTTGAGTAAGTATGTCTCCCATTTTTCCTCCAAAATCAGTATCACCGACACGATGATGGAGAGAAATAAATAAATATTTAATCACTATTTTAAATATATAAAATAGATAAATTTATAAGTAAAGCAATGTGCGAGAGACTATGCGAAGAAAGATAGTCAAACAGGGAGTAGATACATATACATTATCATTGCCGATAAAATGGGCAAGACAGCATAATCTTAATCCAGGAGATGAGGTAGAAATTAGTGAAAAAGAAGACACCTTAGTCATTTCTAGTCAGCAGTTTGAAAAGAAAACAAAAATAATAAAAATGGACACCAATGAAGATACTTCTCGCCTTCGAAGTGTTATTGCTTCTGCTTATAAGAGCGGATATTCGGATATTATCCTAGAATTTCATGAATTTAAAGATGTTTCAGACATTAACGAAATAGTAAATTCATTCACAGGATTAGAGCTCATTTCTCAAAAAAATAAAATGATAGTTCTTAGCTCTTTTCTACAGATAGATCGTTCACAGGTAAATAATTTGATCATAAAAATGTTTCTGATGATTAAAGAGATCATTAAGCAATCTGATAAACAAGGAATAAATAGCTTAGAATCATTACGTCATTCTCTCAGGAAAGTGCGAGACCATGTATTGCGATCAATCCAATCTTTGCATTACGGCGGAGACTTGGCTTTTGATTATTATGACTTGGTAACACAATTAGAGAAAATTGGCGCTGATTTTTGTTTTCTTGCTGATAATCTTCGAGCAAAAAAAATAAGTAAGCAAGAAGCTCCTTTTCTGTTAAAAGATCTCTCTGAGAAGATGGACAAAACGTATCTACTTTACTTAAAAAAAGATTTTACTGAAATTAATCTTTTTTGGATAAAAATTAAACAGGAGTTGCATAATAGGGATGTTAAGTCATTCACTAAAAAATATGGAGTTATTGGCTCAATCCATTATTCCCTTCTCCTTGAAAGAATTTTTCATGTCACATCAAGATTGCTGAGTTTAAGCAGCTAAAATACTATCTCTATAAGCTAAGAGTTGCGCATTTCTCCTTTCAATCAATGGTGTTACTCTTCTTGACGAAGAACCAAATACTTCTTTTGTTACTGAATAATTAACTCCTTCAATTACTGCTCTTTCTAAGGGCATTTGCCCAATGCCGCTTAATGCCTTATAATCTTCCAAGTGTTTACCCCATAATTCTTTAGGAATTCGATATGAACTGAATAATCCCCCTAAATCTATAGCTACCGGCCTTAGGGCTAAATTATCTAGATCAACTAAAGATTTACCCCATAAATTATCTAATTTAATGTCGCCATGTGATAGAGTTTGATCTTTATCCATGAGTAAAAAATCTATTGTTTCTTGTAATCTTCCTAAATCTAAATAAAATCTATTTCTACCCAATTTAAGTGATAAATCTTTAAAGTAATCAATATCCCTAATATCACTCTGTATTTCAAAGCCATGCAATACTTGAACTTCTTGTAATATAGAATACGCTTCCTTATGGAAAAGTGCAACGGCAGTTAACCAATAGCTTAACGGCATTTAAACGTTTGGCCCATCTTTTAATTCCTGAAGAACCATATACACACCATTCACTTCTATTGGTTCAGGGGATTCTGATTTAACAATTAAATGATCATTGGATAGCCGTTCAGATAAATAATAATGGGCAGCGGCAGCAATTTTTGCTTTTGCTTTCGACCTGGCATCTCGAGTGTTATAAACTTTCAAACGCCACTTTTTTCCTTCTAAACTAAAAAGGTTATAATTTAAATTGTGGCTAATAGTTAGATCTTTTTGGAACTCTCTTAAATCCTGCCAAATATCTTCTCTACCATCTAGTAATTCTGGAGGTATCCCCGCATCCAATAGTGCAGTCTTATAGTCCTTGACTGATTGATCTTGGGTTAAATAAACTCCATTAAACGAGCGAAGATGCAAACCTTTATGTTCTAGATATGATAGATATACAGATAGTATCCTAGGAAGATCATCTTTATTCGGTTTCCATTGTATACCCCTATCTGTAACATCCAAATCAGGTTTGTCTATCTCTGGGTGTTCACTCACGATATAAGTATGCTGTTCTAAACCTTTAGCTTCAACATCTACAGAATTGCCGGCACGTGTTTCTCTGAGAAATAATCTACTCTTAGCTTGTCCAATAACTTGAAGATCTCGTATGTACCTCTCTTTTATAAGCCCAATTGCCTCTTCATCTTGATCTGAATTCCCAAAAGTCGTAGGAAGAGTTAAATTGATGTATGTATCTCCATAAGGAACTTCAAGCATCTCAGTAGTAGAAACTAATCCTTTCATTTCCTTTAAAAATATACTCTTTTTTATAAATGTTTATATTATAATTACTAACAGGTAGTTAATTTATGTACCGTTTTATTCTTAGAGAACAAAGTTGTTGAGAAGAAGAAGAAGAAATAAAATTTCAAAAAAAAATAAAAAAGAAAATCTTGCCCCAATTCATGAACTAGGGGGGTGGTGTTCAGAACGAGTCAAGGCAAGATTCCTTAGCATGAGGTATGAGAGGGTGGTGATGGGCTGGATTACATTTCTGTAACGCAGCCCGTACTCCTCTTTTATACTAGTTCAATCCCTAACTCTTGGCTAAGAGCACGAGCGCGATGATGTTTATGCTTCTCGTCCACTTTACCCAAAATCCAAGGACTGTTGACTCCAGTAATAATTGTCATTACCGTCATCTTCCCTTTCATGTCGTCGACAACCCGAGCTCCCCAGATAACGTTTGCGTCATCATGTAAGCTTTCAGTCACTAACTCACCGATTCTTGATACTTCATCAAGAGTCATGTCCGGACCTCCAGTTACGTGGATTAAAGCCCCAGTTGCTCCTTCATAATTGATATCCAACAATGGATTAGATAAAGCACCTTTAACTGCTTCTTCTACCCTATTATTAGTATCTGAACTTCCTACAC
>JACOZM010000124.1 GCA_016181345.1 Candidatus Woesearchaeota archaeon | reverse complement strand
TTTACTTTTTTTCTCTAATCTTCTGATTTCATTTTTTCTGTGTTTTTCATCTTAAATAAATTTAAATACTCCTTTAAAATACTCTTTATGTTATGATTTACGAGGGTGAATGATGAAATTAAAGAGATGGTGGCCAAACATAGTCTTTTTAGTTCTACTCACTTTGCCATTTGTCCAAGCGTCTCCATTGGATACGTTAAGGAATGTAGGCAATCGTATTATCATGATGGGAAATCTTCAGTTCTTAGGATTAAATGATACAGTCATCCTCACATCATTGATGAGAATCATGTTATGGATCTTAGTCTTTACGATCCTCTTTGCCCTTACATCTAATGAGCATATCGTCCATTTCTTTAACCGCAAATATGCAGCAATTGTTTCTGGAATCATTGCGACGATGGCAGCTTTTTTTTTAATGGACAGCTTGTTATTATTGGTAGGAAGCGGTGCAGCTACTATCGTAGCCTTTGTTTTGATAGGCGGCCCAGTTGTCGGTGTGGGTTATTTATTATGGCGAATTCCGGGAGGAGAACATGGTCATGCCAATGAAGAACATGCCGGCCATGTCTTTCTAAAATTATGTTTATGTGTTTTTTTATTATGGATATTAGGAGCAATTAAATACCATCTGATTCAGTTAGGTGCTTAATAACACTTAATAGTAATTTAGACTGAGAGGTTATAATACGTTTAATAGGGAGTGAAAAATATATGGTTGACCTTGGGCTGGATATTGTTACATCAGTTATCGAGTTTATTGACATAGCTATGGGAGCTGTAACTATTCTACTAGTTTGGTATGGCTTAAAGCTTGTTGTACGGCTAATCTCTTCTTTTGGCGGGGGAGGACATGGCCACCATTAATTTCTGTTTTAATCATTAAGTTCGAAGTTTCTTAATCTTGTTTCTATGAAATTTACTATAAGACTACAATAATTGACTATAAACCCATTCATGTTGATAGTTCTTAGGATTATTTTTTAGTTTTTCTTTTAGTTACATATATATAACTTTTATTTATTGTTAAGTATACTTTAATTATTTTTTTATTACAAAGAAAGATTTATAAGTAATAATTGTTTACTTATTTGTAATTAAGGGGATTACATGCAGAAACAGGATCATTCACCTACTTTGAACACAATACTGATGGTAGAAAATCTTCTGAAAAATTCTAAAAAAGCGTTAAATATTGCCGAGATCAAACGGAAACTACCAAAAAAAGTACACCATTATACCCTTAAAACAGTATTATCCTATTTGGAAGAGAGTAAGAAAATTTCTTTTAGTCTAGATGGCGTTGCTTGGAGGTTTTCCGATGGCAATTGATCTTCAAGATTTTACCGTAACTTCTGTTCTTGACTTTATTGATGTAGCGATGGTTATTGTTGTTATCCTCATCATTTATTATTTATTGAGGTTATTATGGTTTTTATTACGTGGTTTGTTTGGTGGACATGGTCATGGCGACCATGGACCAGGACTCCATCCTCCGGGAGCACACCCGCCAGGAGCACATCCTCCTGGAGGACATCCACCTGGGCAACATCCGCCTGGACCTGGAGGACCTAATGCGATTGTTATTCAGAGGGTAGTTCCTAACTCGGCCAGACAAGATCAGGGAAGAATAACTATTCGAGTTGAGGGAGATCATTTAGACTTACTGCGAAGATTACGGTTTCCATATCATGCTAATCCTGCATTACAAAATTTACATTTAGTCAGTGCTATTAGGGGGTTAACTGCAAACCAGTTTGAAATAGATATTGATGTTTCTCTAGATCATGCTGGTAATCCAACTAATTTAGGAATGTACGACGTAGTGATAGAAGATGGAGCTGGAGCGGAGTTTAGGTTAGATACTGCTTTTGAAATTACTGCTGGAATTGTTCCTCCACCAGGTGGAATTACCATCACTGGAGTAGCTCCAGCATCTCATGCTCAAGGAACTGGTGGTGTTACTTTAACAGTTACTGGAACGGATTTCAATTTGATCCATGGCAATCCTGTTCTTCATCTTCATGGCAATCCTGCTGATACTTTAACCATCAACGCTTATCGTCTTAATACTCCTACTGAATTTGAAATTGATACTGATATTACTCCCGGCATAACTATAGGCGATTATGATGTTGTTGTTCAAGATGCAGCTGGAACTGAATATCGTGGAGATAATCTTTATGAGGTAACTCCTCCTGCAGTTCCTCCTGGTGGGATTACTATTACTGCAGTTTATCCCGCGTCGCATCCACAAGGAGCAGGAATTGTTCGATTAACAGTTCTAGGAACGTATTTTAATCTTATTTATGGTGTTCCAGTTCTTCATTTTCATGGCCATCCAGGAGATGTTCTAGTCATTCATCATTATTATCCTATTGATCCAACTAGATTTGAACTTGATGTTGAAGTTGATGCAGCTGCGGCAATAGGGCATTATGATGTTGTTGTTCAAGGTCCTGTTCGTACTCAATATAGGGGGGATAATTTGTATGAAGTTACTCCTGCAGTAGTTCCCCCTCCACCTCCTCCTGGGGCTGTTATTCGTATTGATCGAGTTGTTCCTGATACAGCAAGACAGGACGAAGGCGTCATTACTTTACGAGTAGAAGGGGATCATTTAGATTTATTGAATGGATTACATTTTCCTTATCATACTGATCCTACCCAGCAGCCGTTGAATATGACTACTCATCCCTATAATGAAACTCCTACTTCTTTTGAGGTAGATGTGAATGTTTCTTTGGATCATCATGGGAATCCAACTAATTTAGGAATGTATGATGTTGTGATAGCAGATGTGGCTGGAACTGATTATCGTCTGGATGATGCTTTTGAAATTACAGCTGGAAGTGTTCCTCCTCCTGGAGGGATTACGATTACTGCAGTAACTCCTACTTCCTATCCACAAGGAATGGGGATAGTACAATTAACGGTAACTGGTACGAATCTACATTTGATCCATGACGTTCCTTTTATTCATCTTCATGGTAATCCTGCTGATGGGCTACATATCCATCATTATAATCCCGTTGATGCTACTACCTTTGAAATCTATGTTGATATAGCAGGAACGTCTACTGTTGGCAATTATGACATTGTTGTGCAAGATGCAGCGGGAACTGAATATCGGGGAGATAATCTGTTTGAAGTAACTGCTGGGGCAGCTCCTGGACCAGAATTTACTCTTTCAATTATTGTTCAACGAAGAATTGATGGGGTAAGGATACCTTCACATATTACTATTAACGGAACTACAGAGTATGTTAAAGATGGATTTATAGAGTATAAAATTCCTGCTGGAAAATATCGTATAACATCTAAGCCCGAAGACACTGAATATAAACCGATGACAAAAATAGTTGATGTTCTAGGGGATAAAACTGTAGAATTTGTTCATGATAAAAAAACAGACTTAAAAAGGAATTTAGGATTTTTATTTGAGATTGCACATTATATTGAGTCAGTTCTCTTAGTTGAATTAGAACGCCAGAGCGAGTTACAGAGAAATGCAGCTAGGGGAGGAGAAGTTAATCTTGATGAAGCAAGAAAATTAATCAGGGACTTGAAAGGAAAATTAACTCGGGCTATTGATCTAGGAATTTTAGCTTTTGAAAGGTTTCCACCACAAGATGATACAGATAGGAATAGGATCAAACAAGCGATAGGTTTTATCTATAGTATGAGACAAGCTCTAGAAAAAGCAAAGTTTAATGATAAGGAAAAACGTGATGGTTTAGCTCCTTCGCTAGAAGAAGATCCCTATTTAGCTTTAAAATTAGAACGAGTCATTAAGATGTTTAGGAAATTTAGCAGAGGACTTAATGGAGCTGAAAAGAGAGTTGATACTATCCTTAATTTGATTAAACGAGAGCAGGATGGAAGAGTAATCGTGATTAATGGGACTGCCAGAGAGATATTTGGTGAATCTCCAGTAAGATATTTCCGTGAAGAGCGACGAGAGAAAGATAAAAACCGAGTGAAAATAGGTGCTGCCATCCGTAAGAAAGTTTATGCGTTTAATACACAGCAGAGCCGGCTCAAGACAGCAGAAGATTCCGGTGATATCAGAGAAGTAAATGCCATCATTAGCCAGATGGTTAAACGCTATCGTGATGAGATGCGAAGAGCTAGAACGAAAGGAAATACGAGAAAAGCTGATGAATTGCAGAGAGAGATTGATCGGCTGAATACAAGAAGAAGATAATTTGTTAAAGTAAATAGCGAATGTTTTGTTTTCTCCCGATCATGCCGTTATTTTGGGAGGAATACTTTCTTTTTTTCAATAATGAGAAGCTTATCCTTGACGAGCTGAGCGACTAGATTTTTAGCGTCTTTTTCTTGAGGAAGCGTTCTCTTTAATTCGTCAATGGTTATTTCATTCTTCTCCTGTACTTTTTTTAAGATCATAGAACGATAATATCTATTTGAACCAATAAATTTGCTTTGTTTTGTTTTGAAGATGGTTGAAGCTATTGTTTCCATCTCTTCTTTTGAATAAATTTTTGTCGTTGTACAATTCTGGGAAAATATACACTCCTCACATTTTGGGCTTCTGGCAGTGCAAATCATTGCACCAAAGTCCATCAGGGCATTATGATACTCTCTACTATTCTCTTTTGAAACATGGTTAATTATTTTTTGTTGAAGGTTTGGAAGAAGACTTGGTTTGCCTAAAAATATCCGAAAAAAGACCCTCCTAATATTGGTGTCAATAACTATAGCTGGTAAGTTATAAGCAAAAGCTAAAATTGCTGCAGAGGTATACGGCCCGATGCCCGGGAGTTTTTGCAACTCTTCTTCTGTTCTTGGAAATTTTCCATCATGACTAGTTACAACGGCTTTAGCGCACTCGAGAAGCTTTATGGCTCTTCTATTATAGCCGAGTCCGCTCCATATCCTAATAATGTCTCCTGGAGATGAGGAAGCAAGATCTTGAACTGTTGGAAATTGTTTAAGGAAAGAGAGGTATTTGGGAATGACTCGGTCAACTTGGGTTTGCTGGAGCATGATCTCTGAGACTAATATCTTATATGGGTCGTCTGTTTTTCTCCAAGGAAGATCACGTTTTTGCTGTGAATACCAGGATAATAATTCTCTTTCAAATCTTTTCTTTGTCAGTTCCATTTTTTATTAAATATATCCCTTACATTTATTTCCTGATATCTTTTTGAACTCTAACTCTAACTCTAACTCTAACTATGGATATATGTTCTTTTGTCTTTATTTGATCTCTAGTAGTTTATCTTTACTCTCTACTATGATCTAGAGGTTTTCCTATAAAAACATTATTAAAGGAGAAGTCGTTTTCTTTTCTGATGGAAAAAGCGGTGGCCTTGTTAAGTGGAGGAATAGATTCTCCCGTAGCTATTCATATGATGAAGGACAGGTTAGACATTATTGCACTTCATTTTCATCAGAAGGAATTGACTGGAGAAGAAGAAGTTGATAAAGTTAAAAAGCTTGTTCAGATTTTGGGAGTAAGAAAAGCGTATCTTGTTCCCTTCGTCAACGTTTTAAAACATATTACTGAAAAATGCAGACATGAAAATTATTATATCCTTCAGAAAATCTTGATGTTCCAATCAGCAGAGAAAATCGCTAAACTAGAAGGAGCAGGATATTTGATAACTGGAGAAAATCTTGCTCAAGTTTCAAGCCAGACGTTAAGCAATCTTACGACAATAACTAAAAATGTCCAGATGGAAATACTCCGTCCCGTGTTAACGTTTGATAAGCAGGAGATCATCAATAAGGCTAAGGATATAGGAACGTACGATACTTCTTCCGGTCCGGAAATATGCTCTTTGCTTGGGCCGAAGCATCCGGCTACGAGGTCTGAGGTTTCTACTATTGGAGGGGAGCTAAAAAATATTGACTCTGGAATTATTGAGAAAGCTTTAAGTAAAGCCGAGATTTTAGAGTTTTGAAAGAAAGTTTATTTCATTTGAATTATAGGTGAGTAATGGAGCTGCGATTATTTAACACATTCAGCGGAAAAAAAGAAAAATTTCTTCCTTTACAAAAAGGAGAAGTAAGCCTTTATACTTGTGGACCTACTGTTTATCATTATGCTCACATCGGTAATCATCGGGGAAATTTATTCTATGACACTTTGAAGAGGGTTCTTCTTTTTAATGATTATAAAGTTAAGCACGTTATGAACATTACTGATGTCGGGCATCTTACCTCTGATGCTGATGATGGTGAAGATAAGATGCTCAAAGGAGCAAAAAGAGAAAAAAAAACTGTTTGGGAAATTGCTGAATTCTATACTGATGCGTTTAAGAGAGATATCAAAAAGCTGAACTTATTGCAGCCAAATTATTTTCCTCGGGCTACAGATCATATTACTGAGCAGTTAGAGATGATTAATGTTTTAGAAAAGAAAGGTTTTACCTATCAAGCGGGGGGAAATGTTTATTTTGACACGTCGAAGTTTAAAGAATATGGGAAACTGGCTGGCCTAGATATAGAGGGAGAAGGGAAAACGCGAGTTGAGAAGGCGCGAGTTGAGAAAGATAAAAACAAAAAAAATCCACAAGATTTTGTCTTATGGTTTACAAAAAGCAAGTTTTCTGACCAAGAGATGAAATGGAAATCTTCGTATGGAGAAGGCTATCCTGGCTGGCATTTAGAATGTTCGGCCATGGCAATGAAATATTTGGGCAAGGAGATGGATATCCATTGTGGAGGAATCGATCATATTCCCGTTCATCACACGAATGAAATTGCTCAGTCGGAAGCGTATACTGGAAAGAAATGGGTTCGTTATTGGATGCATAATGAATTTTTGGTTTTAGACCATACTCGGGAGAATGGTGAAAAAGGAGAAAAAATGGCTAAGTCTGGAGATAACTTTTTGACCGTTTCTACTTTGGAAGAAAAAGGATATGACGCTTTAGACTATCGTTATTTATGCCTAGGATCACATTATCGGAAGCAGTTAGTCTTTTCTTGGGAAGGGATGGAGTCGGCTAGAAATAGCAGGAAGAAATTGATTGATAAAGTTTTAGAGATCAAAGCAACCCACAAGGTAGATAATGAGAAGATACAGAAAAAATATTTAGAACGATTTACTGCTGAAATAAATGATGATCTGAATACTCCTCAAGGCCTAGCAACATTGTGGGAAGTTCTTAAGGATGAGAATTTGGCTGATCATGACAAATATTTTTTAGTCTTAGAGTTTGATAAAGTCTTAGGGCTGGGGTTAGGTAGTTTAAAGGAAGAAAAAGTTCCTTCAGCGGTGAAAAAGTT
>JACOZM010000123.1 GCA_016181345.1 Candidatus Woesearchaeota archaeon | reverse complement strand
AACGTGGATAATTCTCTTTCTGCTATTGGGAAGAAGACACTAGACGCCATTTCAAAACTATACGCTGAATCTAAAATAAATTCCATGCCCAGAGGGAAATCATAACCCATCGCCCACATACACATTGATTCGGCAAAGCCTTGCGTTCCAGAAGCGAAATATTGTTCCAAGTTTGCATTTCCATATCTTCCTTTCAAATCGGAAATTGACGAAGACATCGCTTGAGGAATAGCCGAAAACCCAGCATCTACTGCTGCAGAAATCCCACCATCAGAAGGGTCAGCGTCAATGC
Organism: Candidatus Woesearchaeota archaeon; assembly: GCA_016181345.1. Taxonomy (GTDB): domain Archaea; phylum Nanobdellota; class Nanobdellia; order Woesearchaeales; family GW2011-AR9; genus JACOZM01. Next base: position 6,972 of record JACOZM010000123.1, on the reverse strand, counting down.
CGAAGTCCATATCCGGAAGAGATAACGGCGAGCATTTACTCGTGAAGAGAGTTAAAAATTTGTAAAACATTCCGCAGACATATTGTGTAAAGATTGTCTTACACATTCCCGCATCATGCAATCCAGTATATTTGGCTTCCACTAAACAATTTCTTAACCCGATCAAGACGCTTTGTAGCATTTCTAATCGGGCATTGATTCCTCTTAGACAGACCGTCTGAAAGGTACTTACTGTTTGTGTATGGGGATTGATTTCTGCTGTACTTTTGTCTTTAATTTCTTTTTTGAAATTGTCTAAACCGTAATCTAAGCCAAACGTAGCTGACATATCCCTACCAGAGTAATATCTCCACTCCGGGTAATACGTCCCGGCTCTTCCAAAAGATTCCGTGTAGATCGTCGCTTCACGATAGGACCATTCTTCTTCAACATCTCCTATTTTCTTTACGGCTTCACGTTTTCCAATTGGTTTCTTAGGTATTTTTGATTCATCTAATTCGCAGATACATTGATACTTATAACCGTCATTGCCGACAAAACAATCTCTTGTATATCCTGCTCGAATTTTTCCGTCCTTGACAGTAAGTTTTTCAGGACTTTCTAATTGATAATCAGAGCCTTCAGTAATTTCCCGAGCAGTACTGATGGGATTTTCACGGTAACAGGAACCAGTAAGAGTGCCGGGGGATCCGCTAGAGGTAGCTGCTCCGCTGACCACTCCTTCCTCACTTATAGAATACCCATCATCAACTGGCATATAATTTCCTGCTTGGGTGCACATTCTAGAACAAGAAATATCCGGAGCAGCGCAAAAATCATCAGAATTATCTGGCTTGTACGTCAATAAATCTGTTTTTGGAAGCTCACCATGTTTAATGATATTATCAACCGGAGTCATTTTCCAAATTCCTCGATCGGTCAATGACGTTTCTTGTTTGCCACCATCTCCATAATAGAGCACACCGCTAGCATCACGATAACATTCGCCAAGATACTCTTTCTTCTCAACTAATAACCCTGCTTTTTCTGGATTCTTCGCCAGTAAGTCACGGCAATTCTCTACTTTTTCCAATGTAGCGCAACTCGCCGTGGCTGCGCATTGAGTTTGTTTCTGGATAACATCTCGTACTTGTGATTCATCAGCTTTAGCCGTCCAGGCAGCCGGAGCAGCCGAGCAAAAGAATCGGTCGCAGGTCCATCTAAAGAACTGATCAAATAATTCTTCAATCTCCCACGCGCCAGCAGTATTAGGACAATAATCTTCTAATTTTTTTTCTTTATAATTTTCAGGAAGGGCATACTTATCTTTTACATCACTTCTGCCATCTATCTTTTCCCAATCCTTAATCGTATCTTCTAAATATAAATCAGTTTGATCTTTAGGACATTTCTCTTCTTCGTCAGCAGGTTTCCAAGGTTCAAAATTCTGCATGAAGATCCGGTAAAACCTAATCGCCATCTTGGATAAGAATGAAGAAACACAACTTACTCCCGAAACGATCATGATTGTCCTTAAATAAGGCTTAATAGTTTCAATTGCATTAATCGTCGTGTTTAACGCAGGAAGGGCCGTGTCAACTAAGAAATCAGGGATCATCTCTTCGCTTTCAATAGGAACGTCAACAAAATAACTTAAATCGTAACAGAATACTTCTGTTTTCGCCTGGCTCCATGACCCTTCAACTGATTGCAAAGAGTTATCATTTCTCTCCCGATAATTAATCATGATCTTCAACGGCATTTTTAATCTGCGCTTCTGGAAATCATCCCAGATGTTTTCTTCTCGATCAATAAATTCATCAGCGCGTTGCAAATCTGCCGTTACGTAAAATGCTGTCTTATCAGGATTAGGAACGGCGCGTAATGTTGGAGGTAAGAGTTTACATCCCACTGCATAATCATCATTATCAGACATGCTTTGCGTACAGGCTTTTCTAAACTGCGGATTACCTATAATTTCATAGGATTTTTCTTCTCTTCCCGTCGTAGGATTAGTAAAACCAACTGAAGCCCCGCGATAAGTAAGATTAAAAACAGCTTGAATCGTTTCTCGGCCATCTTCCATCAATCCGGGATCAAGCTTAAATGGAGCTTGAAATTCAATCATCGGAGTGATATCAAAAGCATTCCCCGTAAAACAGCTATTGATGTTTACTGTTCTTTCGGCAAATGCTGTTCGACCTAAAGAATCTTCAGCAATGATATAAACCTTATACGTTTTCCTCTGTTCTTGTTCAAGCTGAGATAAAGGGGAGATTAACACTTCCTGCAATCCAGGAGGAACTTCTCGAGGAGCTAACTGTTTCCAATTTGTAAATGGCGGAGGAGGGAAGGATACTTCTTCAAACGTGAATTCTCCTTGAGCATCAGCATCAATGACTTCTACTGCAGAAGAAAATTCTAGTTTTTCCTGAGTAACTCCCTGCCGAAAAATGTAAAGATAAACTTTTGCTCCCGGCTTCGTTTTTCCCGTAATCTCAGTATCAGCGCGGCCTTCATAATATTCCGTTCCAGAAACTAATTCAAAACTAACTTGAGGAGGAAGGCTATCAGCATTAAGTTTAATGATCTGGCTACTTTCCCATCCGGCAGCATCTTTAGCTGTAACGGTAATAACATTCTCACCATCATCTAAAAAGAGTTCAAATTCGAAGGCGGCAGAATTTTCTTCAACTACAACCTCTTTTTTTTCTGCACTACGATTATTGATAAAAACTTCAATCGTGCTTGACTCGGTAACATTTCCTGAAATTTTTATTTTCTTATCACTTGTTAAAGCAGGAAGCTGGTTTAATGTTAACCTTGGCCCGGTTGCGTCAGCAAAAACAACGCCGGTGAAATTGACCATATTCCCCGAACGATCAGAAGATTCTATCTTGATATTGTTGATTTGATCGTCTAGTAAAGCTACGTCAGAAAAGGTAAATTCTCCTTCTAATCCGGAAGGAGATATAGCCAAGCCAAAAATTGCACTTCCTGATACAGGTGAGGAGTTTAATGATGCGCTTAATGATGACTGTTCAGAAGGCGGAGAAACTATCGCTGTCTGAGTTCCAACTTGACGGGAATTCACGTAAAGCTGTACTTCTGATCCTGGTTCTGTTTTTCCGGTAATATCAATCCTATTCCCTTTAATTGATTCTGGAAGGTTGACTAATAACTTAGGAGCATCCATATCGGGAGCTAAGGTTGTAAAGGAATAGTAACCTCCGTTATTATTATCAGCAATACTGTTGCTTTCAACAGAATAAAGATAATTCGACTGCTGATTGAGATTTTCTACTTGGAATTGATGAGAGTAGACAAGGTTAGCATCACCTAACCTGTTCATGTTCTCTGCAGTTTGACCATATTTTAAGAAGCTGTTCGCCGGCTGGTCAGTATCCCATTTAATGGTTGCAGAAGTGTCGGTAATCTCTTCAGCACGAATATTGGAGATTTCTAACGCGGAGACTATCGGCATATTGAGAAATAAAATAATGACAAACACCGCAAGTACAATATTTATTTTTGGGATATTCATTTTTTTTATTTATGATTCTCCAGTTATTATTCTCAATTTATTATTCTCCATTTATGACTCTTCATTTATGACCTTTTATTTTATCTCCGGAAGTGGAACGTAGTTGCTTAATTGTCCTAGCTCCGTAAATAATTGATATGTATTTTCTTCTCCGGCATTATCATAGATAGTATGAAATTTTATTTCTGAAGCTGTTTCCAACTCATCCCAAGGCATCGTCCAATTAGCCTTATAGCCACCAATAAGATTTTCTTTATCAAAGATATTGAGCTCTACTTCATAGGTAAAATCGGCTTGGGCTAAGAACTCAACATCAATTCGTTTGGCTGTTTCTTCATCCATCACTCCTCCGATGACTTGCTCAACTTCATGGAAGACCGTCCCATTCCGGTATAACTTCATTCGGATAAGAGCCATTTCATCTTTTGATAAGGATTCTTCCAGACCAGCGGGCTGTTCTTTTCCATTAAATTTATGCTTCACTATGTTCATATTCGTCAATGGGAATTTAAACAAGGGAACAAGCTGAAGTTCCTGCACATCTCCGTATTTTGTAACAACGCGAACAACATCTTCCTTATACCCTTCTTTTTCTCCACGTAAAATTCCTCCGACACAATAAGGAAGATTAACAGTTAGTCCAGATTGATACCCCCACTGCTGAAAATTAAAATCAGTTTGGCCAAGAGGACAAGCATAATTGATACAGGCAAAACTAACGTTTACATCTTTTAATGGCTGAAGATCAGAAACTCCTTCTTCGTTCTCTACTTTCTCCCAAGTAACTATTGTTGTCAGTAAATCAGCACTATCACAATATTTATCATTAACATTTTCAGGAAAAATAATCTCTGGACGGCCAATAACTCCTTGACTTCGGTCTGGCCTATTACGGACGAGATGGATCGTCATGGCAACATTAAAGTTATATCCCGTCGTGTCATCTTTAACACGAATTAATACTGGATACATAACATCATACGTAAACTTCCAGGTTTGAAGACAAATTGCCGATACTAAGCCCGTTCCACCCAATAGTCCGGAACGCATTTTTCCATCTTCTGTAGGAGTTACTTGGAAACTGAAAGGGTAGGTATTATCATAATTAAAGACGACACTCACTTCCGGCTTAGAAAATGATTCGTCTAGATTCCAAAGGTAATGATTTCGTTGATAGCAATCATAACCATTCATCAATTGATCATAGTTCAGAAGTTCTTCTGATGACATACTGTACACATCAGGACTACAGCCCTCTTTAGGAGCACTGTTAGGTAATTCTTCAAACCCATACGTATTTGTTCCTTTCACTTGAAGCCGCTTAATATTCACCCGCAATAAATTTTGCAGAGTTTGCTTAGCTTCCCGAGCATCCCATGTTTTCTTCCTACAGCTTAACTCAATTCCAGCAACAGGAAGGCTAGGATGCTCCATAGCAATCAAGTCTTGAGTAAGATCCTCTATTTTCATATCTCGTACTTCACTGTTCACAATCTCTTGAGCAGTTTCATAAACTCTTTTCAATTTGATCGGAGAATTTTCAATATGATTGATCACTTCAGCCACTGTTTCGCCAGCCTTATCGAGAACTTCAATGTTCCAATAAACATTGAAGATGACTCCATTGTCTACTATTTCGGTATCACTTTCGATCTCACTTTTTTCTTTGAGATCATATGCTTCAGTAAATGGTTCTAAGGCTAACACACAATTTCTGAGGTTTGTCTCGATATAGTTATCTAAATCCTCCTTAATGTACTGTAAGGTAGGAATAAATGTTTGCTCGCCGATAGCCCAATAGGGAACAACTTGAAAAGGAGATATTTTGAGATGAGCAGAAGCATCACTAGAAATTCTCGACGGAACTTCGATATAGCCGCCCTTTAAACCTAGATTAAAGATGGCTTCATCTCCCAATTCGGCAATGCAGGAGCCGATGAGCGTTTCTACTTTTCCTTTTTTGGCAGGAATAAGTTCTTCAATCTTGAATCCAACAATCTCTTTCCTTAAAAAAAATACTAAGACGACTGCTAAGAGAAGAACAATGCCAATAATGATGAAAACAGTAACTTGTCCGTGTTTTCCAGATATAAAGAGGGATTTTTTACTAGAATTGTAGCTACTTCTATCACCTTCGTACCTCTTTTTCCTCATCTCTTGGAGGATAGTTAAGGCATTTATAAAGATTGTGTTTAATCACCGACTAAAAATCTGACTAAAAAGGAGAGAAAAAAGAAGGTGAAAAAACTGCATAGAACTTATTGAATAATAGGTTACATCCTCAAAGAAATAAATGGTTAAAAAAAGTCTTATTGATCTATCCAATATAGCCGACTTCTCTAGTTCCGGCTTTGGCTCCTGCTTGGCTTTTAGAAACCTCTGAAGTTAGAGCTTTTGTTTTTTGCATTAATTGTTTTTCAACTTCAATAATCTCCTTACTCATTTTCTTAAGGTCAATCCCATAATTAAATTTTAGATCAATAACTTTCAGCAACTCTTTAGCTCCTTTAATTCCTAAGTACATAGGATGGCCAAACGTTTGAGCTAATAACGAAACGGCTTTAACATCCATCCGTTTTCCCATGCTTAACAGAATTCCAGAAACTCCCATGATCGGGCCGACTATACCGTAGATCTCTTTTTCTACCGACAACCCATTCTTGGTATATGATTTTAAAAGCTGAGCATCATTGCTGGTACAATATACCTTTGGCTTTTCAGGAATATTTTGTAATCCGATTCCTCCTGTTGTAACTACTTCTGTGCATTTGTATTCCTTAGCAATATTAAGGACTTCTTCACAGAAACGGTAACAGCTTTCTTCATCAATCGGCTGGATATCTCCCGTCAGTAAAATTAAATCTCTTTTTCCTTTGCCCGAAGTGTTCTTTTTGTTTTTGCCCTTTTCCCCTGAAAAACTTTTGTAATACATCTCAAGCTTCGGCATTTCGACAAGGTTATCTTCTCCAATAAACACAGAATGAGGGAATTTATATGAAAAGAACGAACAGAGTTTTTTTGCTTTCAATTCTTCAATCAGAAAATCTACGGCGATCTTTCCGACGTTACCAATTCCAGGAAGACCTTCAATCATGATTGGCTGATGTAATTTTATCTTTTCTTTCGTTTCGTGATTTATTTTCCATTCAGTCATGGAATTAATAGATTTTTTTTGTATTTATATATTTTTGGAAAAACTTCGCTAGTTCGGGAAAATGGCCAGCTATTAAAGAAAGAGATTAAAGTTAAGTTTATAAGAGCAGTTATTATGGATATTAAAAAAGAGGTATCTAAGGAATGGTAATCGTTACGACAATATTGTTTACTCTTGCTATTATCTATTTTTTACCTTCGATCTTAGCTATTACCAGAAAACAGAAAAGTATTGTTGATATTATCTTATTGAACACCTTTTTAGGGTGGACAATCATTGGGTGGTTTGCAGCTTT
>JACOZM010000122.1 GCA_016181345.1 Candidatus Woesearchaeota archaeon | reverse complement strand
CGTGCTGGAGAAAGCGGGAAAGCGATTACGTTATTATCAGAAAATGACTTTGGAGTCTTTGGCGATATCTTGACAAGATACAGGCATCTTAAGATTCAGGAAATGCCAGATGAAGAGTTTCAGAAAGTCCAATTTGATTCTAATTTGGGCCGAGGACCTAGGCAAAGAAGAGGCGGCTTCTCTAGAAGCAACAACAACTATTCTAAGTCCTGGGGAGACCGATCTAATAGCAATAGTTCTTACGGCGGAAATTCCCGAGGCTCAAGAAATTGGTCTGGACCGAGAAGGCAGGGAGTAGATTCCCGTACTACTCGTAGTCCAGGACGAGATCAATATGCTTGGAATAGCGGGGATTAGATCTTTTTTGCTATATCTTTTATTTTTTAGAATTTATTCTTTTTTTAATGTTTTTTTAATCATGTCTTTTTTTTCTTAACATCATTTTGTTTATTTTTCTTGATTTCTCAATCGGACTATCTTTTTTTTTTTTTTTTCATTTTTAAAATAATCTTCTTTCTCTCTGGTTATGGATTATAAAAAGCTGGGTTTGAAGTGCGGGATTGAAATTCATCAGCAGTTAGAAGGTCAAAAGTTATTTTGTCATTGTCCGACATTATTACGGGAAGAAACACCTGATTTTAGGATTCGGCGGAAAATACGCGCTTCAGCAGGAGAGGAAGGGAAAGTAGATATTGCTGCCAGGCAGGAACAATTGCGCGACAAAACTTTTGTTTATGAAGGATATTCGGACACGACGTGTTTAGTGGAGACTGATGAAGAACCTCCGCATAATCTTAATCCTGAAGCGTTGTCAACAGCGTTACAGCTGTCTACATTCCTAAATTCTGAGATCTCTTCGGTCATTCAAGTGATGAGAAAAACGATTGTTGATGGTTCTAATACATCTGGATTTCAGAGGACAGCTTTAATTGCTAGGAACGGAAGGATCCAAACGACAGACGGGGAAGTAAACATTACAAATATATCTCTAGAAGAAGATTCTAGCAAGATAGTGTCTGAATCTCTTACGGAAAGAATTTATCGTCTTGATCGTCTAGGAATTCCTCTTATTGAAATTGGAACGGCCCCTGATATAAAAACTCCAGAGCAGGGATTAGAAACAGCAAAAAAGTTAGGGTTACTATTACGTTCATTGCCCGGGATAAAACGGGGCTTAGGAACTATAAGGCAGGATGTTAATGTTTCCGTTGCTGACGGGGAGAGGATTGAAATTAAAGGGGCACAGGATCTGCGGATGCTTCCGACAATTATCAGCTTAGAAGCTCAACGTCAAGGCGAATTGCTGAAAATTAAACAAGAACTTCGAGGTTTGCGCTTAAGTCCTTTTGAGATTGTTGATTTAAGCACTATTTTAGCTGACTGTACATCTAAGATCATCCAAAGCACTTTGGATAAAAAAGGAAAAATTTTAGGTTTTATGTTAAATGGATTTTTAGGTATTATTGGAAGAGAATTACAGCCAGGTTATCGGCTAGGAACAGAGTTTTCTGGAAGGGCAAAAATCATTGCAGGAGTCGGCGGAATATTTCATTCAGATGAACTTCCTAATTATGGAATAGAGCAGTTAGATATCGCTAAGATAAGAAAGAAATTGAAGTGTGGGAGTACTGATGCTTTTATTCTTGTATGTGATGAAGAACAAAAAGCGAAATTAGCTTTAAAAGCAGTTCATGCTCGTGCTAGCGAAGTCTTATTAGGAATCCCTAGAGAAGTCCGGAAGGCTAATGCAGATGGGACAACTTCTTATTTACGTCCTATTTCAGGAGAAGCAAGAATGTATCCAGAAACAGATGTTCCGCTGATCCGTCCTTCATTAGATACCATCAATCTTCCTGAATTACTAGAGAATAAAATTAAACGATTTCAGACAGATTTAAACCTTAGTGTTGATTTAGCTACGTTCATTGCCCGATCAGACCATCTTCTGTTATTTGAGGAGTTAGTCAAAAAATATCCTTTAATCAAGCCGGCATTTATCGCTGAAACCCTAGGCCCGTCGCTATTGGAAATTAAACGAGTATATTCTTTAGATCCTGAAAAATTAACTGAACATCACTTCCGTGATCTGTTTCAATATTTAGCAGAAGAAAAGATCCATAAGGATATTGTTCTTGATGTTTTAATAGATATGATCACCGGCAAGTTCAACTTAGCGAAATATGAAACCCTTTCTAGTGAAGCTTTGGAAGAAACTATCCAAAAAATTTTGGGAGAAAATCCAACTGCTCCTCTAGGTGCATTAATGGGGATCTGTATGAAGAAATTAGGTGGGAAGGCATCGGGGAAAGTTATCAATGAACTTCTGCAGAAATTGAGGAAATAGGATATAAATCATTGTAGACCTACCATATTATTTGAATGAAATGGCACTATTTTTTGTTATAACTTAGTAGTGATTACATGCGAAAGGTTTATAAATAGGAAATTCTCCTGGGGTTTATGATTCGTGATGATCGTCAAAGGCCAGTAAAAAGAGTTTCTCCCTTGAGTTTAAGGAGAGATGGGGGTAGACCGCATCGTAGTTATGGCTCTTTAGAATCTTCTTCTCATTTTTCTCGTAATGTATTATTGGGTGCAGGGGTTTTAGGATTATTAACGACTATTGTTCTATCATCAGACTCGGATAATTTAGAAAAACATTTACATCAAGGTGATGGGCAAGAAGATTCTATACAAAGTGATTCTATGCAAAGAAATTCCTCTGATAAAAATCATTTTACTGCATTTGTTGATGAATATGCCCAGCAGATTACTGGAATAGCGAGAAAATATGATCTTCCTGCAGAGTTAATTACTTCTGTCTTGAACACTGAGAACCTTGGGAGATCTTATGATGATGATTTAGGTGATATGTTTGGACGAATGCTGGCTAAGAATGTTTCTCTTGGGCCGATGCAGATCCGTCCTTCAGTAGCGATGAGTTTGGATAGGATGGCAACGGGCAGTGTAAAAGGAAATGTTCGTGAGTATTTAGCAATATTACAAGATCCTGAGCAGAATCTTGATTATGGTGCTCGGTTTTTAGCACATCTGAGGAATGGGATGTATCCTGGACTAGGTGCTGAAGAAATTTTGCATCATCCCGAAGCAATGCTGATGATAGCTTCGCAATATACGACAGGAGAGCAAAGGCTTCCTCAAGCTACGTGTGATGGTTGGTTTTCTTTAGGTAATGTAATTGCCATGCCAGAAGCAGTTCAAAGAACAGGAACAGAACGATCACGTGATCGAGCGTTTAGAGCTATTGATGACTATATCTCACAAAAAGGAAGAACATATATGACTAGAAATTGCCCTACAGATTTAACAATGATTCCGAGATATAGAAGATAGTGATTATAGAGGATAAATGAATCTGGGAAATAGGATTTAAATTGGATAATTTTTTAAAGAATAATAGTTATCTTCATTCATGCACAAACTATATGATCATAAATTCTCTCGAATTATCTTTTTTATTTCGATGTTCATTTTTTTGCTTCTGCTTTCTTATCATTTATCGGTCTACCTCATCCCCTTAAACTCTAATCAACAGCAAACTATTGATTTTGTATCTAGTATATCGGCAGATCTGAATGAATTAAATTTTAACTATACTTCTGCTGAACTATCTCATTTAAATGATGTTAAGAAAGTAATGCGCATGGTAGATTTCTTTTTTTATTTCTCTTTAATTGTTATTATATTAATGTTAACCTATTATCGAAAAGAAAAAGAAGAGCTAGTAACGTTGTTGTATTATGGCGGAATAACTACTCTTGTTACTTTAGGAAGCATCTTCATCTTATCTCTATTATTTTTCAATCAACTCTTTACTCTTTTTCATTTATTGTTCTTCCCGCAGGGAAATTGGATTTTTCCCGTTGATTCTTTGCTGATCCAGACGTTTCCTTTAGATTTTTTCATAGGAATCAGCAAGATGATCTTTATCTTGGGGTTATTGTTTGCTCTTTTGTTGATCATTTTTCCCCGATTGTGTGTCATTATCTCTAGAAGACATCTCTAGATGCTCTAGAAGCTCTAGAAGACTCACAAAAGCTTTATAAATTCTGATTTTCTCTTAGCTTAAAGGTTGATTACGATAAAAAGTTAGTTGAAGTAATAGCTAGTTGAGATAAATGCTAGTTTAGATAAAAGTTTGTTTAGATAAAAGATGGTGGATAGATTATGAATACAAACATTCCAATTAAGATCATTCTTTTTTTGTCAGTTTTTTTAGTCTTGTCTTCATTTGTGGCGGCAGGAAATTGTGCCTATTATTTTTATGGAGCCGGATGTGCAGATTGTGAAATCAGCAATAACAAGATTCTTGAAGTTGAGAAAGATTATCCTGATTGGACGATTGAAAAATATGAGATCTATTTTCATCCAGAAAATGCAGATATGTTAAAAGAGTACTTGACTGCGTATGAAGTTCCAGAAAAATCTCAAGGTCTTCCAGCTTTAATATTAAGTAATTCTTATTTGATTGGGGATAGCCCAATCAATGATTTAGCTGAAGATAGTATTATTAATTCTGCTAAAGGGTGTCCAACATTAACACCCGGGAAAGTTGTAGGTATCACCGGAAAAAGCTTACCGTTCAACATTGTTAAAACTCTATCTTTTTTTAAGGTTACTTCGGGAGCGTTAGCTGATGCTTTACGCCCAGGGATGTTAGCTTTAGTCTTGATCTTAATCTTCTGTTTGATGAATATAAGGGATGATAAGAAGATATTGGAAGTAGGGACAAGATATATTTTAGGCGTATATATGATGTATTTCTTGTTTTCTGTCGGTTTGTTTACCTGGTTTGCTTCATCACCGCTAAGTATCTTCTTTTATCGGTTTGTAGGATTAATTGCTGTTATTTATGGGATAGTTATCATTAAAAATTTTCTAGTTCAATGGAGACTGATTAAATTGTCGGAGAAGATGCAAACAGTTTTTGCTGTTTTAGGTGGAATGTTGTTATCAATTTATGGTGTTCTATTTGTGAGTATCTTTAGTGCATTGTTCTCTTTTGCTAGTGTGAGTAATGTTTTGCTCTCGCTGAGATATGCGTTCCGGAGCTCTTCTGGATGGCTGGCTTTACCGATAACATTATACTACTTGTTTATTATGATTCTGCCATTGATTGCAGTCTTAGTCTTGTTTATGCTCTTACGCCAGAAACATCAGCTGAAGGCAGTTGAAAAGATTCAGAAAATAAATGCGTGGAAGAAGCATTACTTTAATGTTTCCAAAGTACTTGTAAGTCTAGGTTGTGTTGTTTTAGGAGTCATATTGTTATTCTTATGATTTTTTTTGTAATTCTGTTTTCTTTTTTTCAAATGTTTCTGCAGCATTTAAGATGATAATATCTTCAGAAATAATTTAAAAGGCTGAGTTAAAGATAGATTTATTTTAATTGGATAATTGTTTAAATCTAAATATCGTTTTAACAAAGATAATAAGGTTAAATAAAGATAATAAGGTTTAATGGGGATAATTAGTCTAAATGATCCTCAATTTTGATTTAATCCTCTGATTATAGGGAAAACATGGTAAAACTGGGAAAAAAAATTGATTTTAAGAAGATCTTTTCTATCTTAGAAAAGACTCATCATCCAACGATGTTAGAGATCCTTAAGGAATACACACCATTTCAATTATTAGTGGCTACTCTTTTGAGTGCTCGGACGAAGGATTCGCGTTTGATCCCAATTGTCCAGAAATTATTTCAAGAGTATCCTCATCCAGAGGATTTTATTAAGATTCCACTCCCTGTTTTGGAACAAAAGTTGTATACTGTCGGCTTCTATCGTATGAAAGCCAAGAATGTGAAGAAGTTAAGCCAGATTGTGGTAGAAAAATATCATGGACAGATCCCTAATACGTTTTCGGAATTGACTTCTCTTCCTGGAGTCGGCAGAAAAACTGCAAATTGTATTCTCGCTTGTGTCTTCCACCAGGCGGCAATAGGAGTTGATACTCATGTTCATCGGATATCTAATCGTTTAGGATGGGTAAAGACAAAAAGTCCTGAAGAGACAGAAGAAGAATTAAAGAAATTGGTTCCACAGGTATTCTGGGTAAAAGTCAATAATCTTCTTGTTGATCACGGTCAGAGAATCTGTCAACCGCTCAAACCAAGATGTGGAGAATGTTCTATTCGAGAATATTGCGTGTTTGGAAAATCTCTCGTTCATTAATACTAAAGTTCCATAGATTTCGAATAATTGTTGGAACTTTATATATATAAAAATCATTAAAATGTTCGATTTCTAATGATTTTTAGTATATAGTAGAAATAATAATTTAAGAGAAGTAATCATTGCTCTTGAATAGGTAGTAGATCAACTAATCTTGTTCTCAAAGCAGATTTAATTCCGTCGGCTTGTTCTCTCGATGTAATATTCCCTAATTGTTCTCTTATATCAAAAAATTCTTCTCTACTTTGAATCAGGCAAGCTAATTCTATCATGTATCCAGGTAAAAAAAAACGGCTCGGACGGGGATGAGTATGGGCTATTTCTCTTCTTCCCTCATATAAAGTAAGAACTCGTTCAATATCACCTTCTCTCAGTTGAACTCCTCTTGCTCCTTCTCTGCTTACGCGATATTCTTGTACACAAATTGCTAGTCCGTTGTCTAAGTGATTAGTATATATTGTTTTAAATGTCATGGTAGTTTTTTATTGTTAGCAGGTAATATTCAGATGTTGTTAGTTTATTCTCCTTAGTTAGTATAGTTATTCTCCAGGAGAATAGTAATATGTTACCTCTTATTAGTGATTATTTATAAATCTAGCGATTGATTTTTGTAGAACTGATCTTTTAACCATTCCCTCTTTTAATCTTTAGAAATTCAGATCATTTAAGAGTGATGGTGGCCTTCTGTCCATAATCTCATTAGACTAGGCAGCTCATCTTCATAACGTCGTAATTGAGTGATGCCTCTTTCTTGTTCATATCTTAAGATTCTTTTGACCATATTCTCATCAGAAAGCGGCCCTGTTGCTAGTTCTCTTTCTTCTTGTAAAGAAGCTTCTAATCTTTGTACTGCTGAAGCATCTGCTTCATGGCCTCTTTGAGCTAAGACTTCTCGCAAGATGACATTTGTGTAGGAAGGACGTTCTAGGTGGTCGACTTCTCGATCCAATCCAGCAATAGGCGCAGTATATCTTGGATGTGTAAAAACGACAACAGATTGGCCGTGATAATCTATCTCATCACCTGGCTCGGCATTTTCAATTTCTGCCCAATGGACGCCGCCGTCGAAATGGCTGTCTCGCTGATCTCCAAAAAGATAAGCAGAAGCGCGTGAAGCTTGGATTCCTGTATTTAGCAGCTTTATTCCTGGCTGTCCTCGAAAATTAATATTGGTTCCATCTCGTTTACGAATGTTTAATGATCCTTTTGTCTTCATTAAATCTGCCCAAAAATCTACATCGTCGTGTGGAGCAATTAAGGCTACATTCTTGATCAATC
>JACOZM010000053.1:7603-11096 GCA_016181345.1 Candidatus Woesearchaeota archaeon | reverse complement strand
TCAGCTTGACTTTAAGCGTAAAGCAATGATAGAGTATTATTTTAAGCTAAAAGTCAGGCAACTAATCTTATCTGATGAAGCTAGTGACTTGCAAGAAAACGAAGCAAATGAGTTTGCTTGTTTGCACGTCACTGGATTTTCCATCTTGACCTTGCCATTATTTTAACCGAACTTAATACGTACTGTTGATTCTAAGATAGAATAGTCTAAGCGAGGATAAATCTCATAAAATATTACCTTATCTAAATTTATGTACAGGAATTAAGAAAGAATATAATACACTCTCAAATGATTCTCTGCCCCCTCTAAGTAATCCCCTGCTAACGTAACCCACGTCTCTTCCCTTAGTAAATTCGGCAATCATCACATCTACTAACATCACCGACTGATGAAGAACACCAACTCCAGAACAATTTCTTTCCTGACCTATCCGGACAAGAGCATTAGCAGTTGTTTGGAATAGTTCTAGATTTAATCTTCGTCGCTCTTCACCATGAGGAAATCCTGGAATCGATAAATAATGCAGTCTATGATCCTGATCTTGTGAGGCTAATCTCTCTCCCTTTCCAAGACGTTTAAGATAATCATCATAAATTGGAACAGAACTCTGTATCACCTCAGTTAATGTACTGCATTCAAGCTTATTTTGCACTTCCTCCATAGCCATATATAAACTTAGGGGAAGATCAAAATTTTTTCTTATCTTAGGACGAAGTGATAGGGGTCTGGCCATGATTCTTGTCATTTCTTATAAGTAGTATAAAAATCTTTGCTTGAAGGGGCAGAAGAAGAAAGAAAAAATGGCCCTGCCGGGAATTTCAAACCGTTACGTTTTTGGCAGTTAGAGTGATTGAACGAAGTGAACATCACTCCAATTACGTTTGCCTAGCGTAACTGGCTTTTGAACCCAGGACCTCCGGCTTTCCTCGAGGAAGCACTTTGAACCGAAAGTGGTCATATAAGACCGGCGCTCCACCAAACTAAGCTACAGGGCCATCTGTTTTTGTCTAATTTTATGGCTGTGCTACTGCAGGTGCACCACGAACGCAACATCGTAATTTGCCGCGGACACCAAACTAAGCTATAGGGCCATTTAGTAGGAGATTATTCAGTCCATTTAAAAGATTTTCTTCATAAGAAAATAAAGACCAGTACAGCACTTCTAAAGAAAAATAGCCTAAAAAATGACATTTAGAAAAGAAGTTACACTAAAGTGAAAAGTAAAAATAATCATTACTTTATAAATAATGGGGGTAAAAACCAAAGCATTTATAAATAAGTGCTGTTTTTTAGTATTGTCACTATATAATGATTATAAAACCTTATAAAGCAAAAAATAAGCATTATAAAAATAAAGGTAATTAAATGAACCTGAATCAAGTTAAAAAATTAATGGATCGAAAGAAGAATTCTCATAAGGGCGAGAATGGTTATGCTCTAGTGATTGGTGGTTCTGAAGAGTACGTGGGCGCTGTAACGTTAGCAGGATTAGCTGCATTACGAGCAGGATGTGATTCCGTAACCATTGCTGCTCCAGAAAAAGTTGCCTGGGCAGTCCATAAGTATGTTCCTGACTTAATTACTCATAAAATCAAAGGTTCTTCTTTTAGCATCAAAAATGCAAAAGAGATGGTAAAACTAGCAGATAGGTATGATGCAGTATTAGTTGGAAATGGAATTACTAGGAAAGCAGACAAATTTTGCCAATATTTTATCAAAAAATCGCCGAAGTTGAAAGTTGTTGATGCTGATGCATTAAAGTCCTTGTCATTCAAAGACTTTAGTAATACTATCCTTACCCCTCATGAAACAGAGTTAGAGATGATGTTAGTCAACAGCAACAAAGAATTTTTATTGCCTAAATTAAAGGCATCAAATGCGAAAGAAAAAGCAGAAATATTGCAAGGAAATCTACGCTACTTTTTGCAGAATGATAATGTACTTCTAGTTAAAGGAGCTACGGATATTATTATTTCAAAGAATAAGATTGCTTACAATAGAACCGGAAATCAAGGGATGACCAAAGCAGGAACGGGAGATATTTTAGCCGGGTTAGTCGTCGGCTTTTTAGCGAAGACAAAAGATATGTTTAAGAGCGCAGTAGCTGCTTCATATATTAATGGGTTTGTTGGCGACGTTCTGTTAAAGAAAAAGAAAGGATACACATTTATCGCATCAGACATTCTTGAAGATTTGGAAGATATTAATAAGCTAAGCACTAAATAAATTTATTTTCTACCGTTTTTATTTCTAATAAGATGAGTGTGCTTTCAGAAAATATAGAGTGGTTGTTGTGTTCCCTTACCACCACTAATATATAATTGTCAGTTTCCAATCTTCGCACTTTATTCCACCTCTCTTATTACATATACTATTGTCAGTTTATTTTCCTCTACTTTTTAGCGTCTCTTGAAGTTGTTATTGTTTAAATACAAGTTATGAAATGATTACCTACGCTGCTTTAGCTTCTTTGGAATTTTCACCTTCTTTATTATTTTTTTTACCTTTCGCTTCCTTTTTATTTTCCTTACCCTGCTCTTTCCCCCTATAATACCCATTCTGTGAATGATAATTATTTCCTGATTTCCTTTCTTTTCCATCTCTATTCTCTTTTTTATCTCTGCGAGTGGAATTAGACTCATAACCTCTATGAGACTCTCCCCTCTCTCCATCCATATATCCTTCTTCTTCATCCAGATGCTCCCCCTCTTCATTCATATATGTAACTAAATCTTGTAAATTAGTGAAGCCCAGAGAAATTGCTTTTTTTAATCTCTTCCAATCTATTCTTCCTTCATCATTAAAATAGTGTTTAAGAGCTTCATAAGCTAAGATATAACTCTCTTTATACCCTAAATTTGGTATTAGATTCTTGTACTCTACCTGAATTCTTTCTTCATCCATACCCAATTTTTGCATTTCCTGGGCATATTGAGAATAACTCCATTTTCCAGACCCGACCATAGATGAAGCATAAGCCCTAAGAGAAAATAAATAAAGCGAAAAATGATGCATTTCTTTAAGATCATCCACTACTTGATTAGGAATTCCAGCTTTGCTAAGATAGCCTAAAAGGTACTCGGTAAACAATACTGCAAATCCTTCGTGGATAGACACAATAAAATCATAACCATCATCTGTTTTTTCCTTAAAAATACTTCCAATATTTTTCATTCCCTCCACAAGTTTCTGGTAGATATGATGGCCAAATTCATGCGTTATAATATAAAAAAGCTCCATCTGATTTTTGTTTACTAATTTTTTATTTACGAACATAGTATTCTTTTTAGCTGCATAAAGGGCAACGCTTTTATTGATATAAGAAATAGATAGATGATCATAACTATGATCTAATTCGCAGCCAGCTTTATCAGCCAATACTCTACCTGCCTTTAACAGAGTATCAACAAATTTTTCTATATTCATCCCTGGATTCTTTTCTTTTATCCTGCTAATATTCTCCGAAACTTGAGATTGGTATTTAGAGACAAGA
>JACOZM010000053.1:0-7517 GCA_016181345.1 Candidatus Woesearchaeota archaeon | reverse complement strand
GATCCTACTGATCCAGAAAGCAACATAAACAGATTCTCAACATAATCCTCATACATCTCTTGTGATATTTCAAGAAAAGAGGCTTTAGAATCACCTCCACCTTTTAATTTACTTTCTAATTGCCTTTCGTGTTGAGAACTTGTTACATTTTGCTGTGGATGATGAATTTTTTCCCAAATAATCGCTTCAGCTAAGCGGATGTCAACATTCCTTAGCATAGATTCTAAATGTCGCCTTCTTCTTAAGTCTTTTATACTATGCAGGGTTTTCACCCTATTACGCTGTCGAATAAGTGATCGTAGATAATCAATATTTGTACTGCTCTTATCACCTCGTTGGGATTTGTCAATGGCTACACCATATTGTTCTGATGATTTCCAAAGCTGCAGGACTTCCTGAGTTATCTGGTTCTCATTGATGAGAATAGGTGAAGCTGTTGCTGGATCTAAGATGACATCTCGTAGAATATCTAACAGATCACTCATAGTTTTCCACCATCATAAGCATGTATCATTATTTTCTGTGACTCATCATGAGGGTATCTAATGATATCAAGATGGTCTGGGTGTACTATGGAGGCTATTCTATTAACCATACTACTTATATCAACTGCCCTGAAATAAGGACAAGATTCAATCTTTTCTGGTGGAACCCTGCTTTCATCATTAAGGTAAATCGTAATACCTATTTCTTTAAGTTCTTTCATTTTTCTAAGTACAGCAATATCAAATTTTTCTTGATCTGGCTGTTTGTATGTAAAGATTCCAAGAGAAAGTAGCCAGTCAAATGTACTAAAACCATGAGCTGTGAAATCACGAGCTAGAAATTCATCACGAATTACTCTTGCCAATGGGTCGTGAGATACCCGACTATTTGCTACATTAGCTATGTCATCAACTATTTCAATTCCAGTATAGCTTCCAGCATAATTTCTTTCTTGCCGCAAGAACGACAATAAATCAGAGTAGCCAGAGCCTATATCCAGTATACGATGAATATCTTTCCAATTCTGAACACTTGTGGCTGCACCATAATTTTCTCTAGCACTCTGTTCAGATTTCCATCCAACACATTGAATGCTCCCAGGGGAAAAATGACGGATATGCCGCCGATATGCTTGAAGCATAGGGTTTATATCCACTTGTAAGCATTGTTCTGTCATCGTTCCTCCATTCATTTTAACCTATATGTTACTACGGCTCCGAGTCGAGTCTGCTGGTCACCAGAAGCACCTTGGCTAACATTACTGGGAGTATCAATAACAGAAGTTCTTCTATAACCAGCTTCTCCAAACCAACTTAAATCTTGATTTCTTTCTTCAGGTTTCAAAGGTCCAGTTCCAGAAAATGTTCCAAAGGTTCTAGCTTTCATTACTGAAAGCATTTCCTGAACAACATAATGATCACCAGCAAGAAGCCGCTGATAGCCTGCTTTAATCTGTTCAGTAGTAAGGCAAACGCCGGCACCACCTAGACCTGCTGCTGGTTTTAGCATATATCTTTTATCTCCTGTAGCTAATGAATGGAGGATAGCAGCGGAATTACCATCATCTGGTAAAAGCCTTCCTTCCCTATAAAGAAAAGAAGAAGGTATACAACCAGCAAGTACGGTATCCATAACTTGAAGTGATGCTAAGAATGATTTATAGCCTAACACCTCGCTGCCAAGAGGATTAACAACCTGGAGTGAACCATTTCTGACAGCTTCAATAAAAGCTCTCGCTGTCTCTTGATCTGCAGCAGTATAATCAGGTGTTTCGATACCACAATATTTTCTCCGAAGATCACTAACTTCCTGCCTTCCATGAATAATATCAAGAAGACGGCAAGTTCTAAATTGTCTAAACGCGATGTCAATCTTTCTGCCGACATGATGTAAGCCTTGATTTTCAGCTTTTAAGTCTGTTAACCGAGAATAAGAGGCATTATAACCCCATTCATTCAGCGTTTGTACGGCATGGATATGTTCTGCTTGAGTAAGAAAAACCGCTTCACCTACAAAACAGAGATGTTGTTTCTTTAAATCCTTTAATGGAAGATTCACGGAACGAGCAAGTTGCTCCATAATGGCTTCGAGAGAATTGTTATATTGAAGCTCTACTCTCTGATCTCTGGCAAAATGTTGTACAAGTGAATTATTGACAGCTATTTGGTTTCGTAACCGAGAATAGGTCATCCCCCCTCCCTGCGCACCAGCATTCACTTCAAAAACGTATCCTCTTTCTTGGTCAAGATCATAACCAAAATCTGGGCGGATGATGACTCCAGATATAGGAGAACTGAGTAGTAATTCTAGCATTTCCAGCTCATCACCACCTAGGTCTGGAATTTGAACGGAACATCCACCAACTTCAATGGCTACTGGTAAGGCGCCTTTATTTCTCGTGTATCTTACTCCTATTTCAGAGATTAAATAGATCAGATTCTTTTCTAATGCAGCAGTTTGCTTGTCCAATGCAGAAACCTCTTCTTCAGAGAGAAAAGTGGGCAATTCTGGAGCAACTAATTCTTCCCGCTGATCAGGGCTAACCCATACTGTTGTGCCACCCAATCTAATAGATTCTTGTCTGAAAGAAGCATACATCTTTCTAACTTCTTCAGGATCTCTAGAAGATAACCAATCTACAAAAGTATCCGTAAGATTCATGTTTTACCCTCCACTAGATGGATACAAATTACTCGTCCAATCTGTGTCATCTTTACTGGAATACCTTTTCTATTGGCATCACCATAGCTTAGGATTCCTGCTTTTTTCAACGGTCGTAGATTATTCCATACGGCGCTTTGAGAACAACGGAGAACATCAGTCAGAGTATGAACCAGAGATGTGACAGTAACTGAATCGGACATCACAGAAACATATTCCAGAATCTTTTTTTGTTTTGCAGTAAGCCGCTCTTCGGCAAGAAGTTGAAGGGTTTTAACTAATTCAACAGAAAAGACAACCAGCAGCTTCACCTGCCTTAGCCTCAAGTATACATTGACAATCCTTGTTTTGTGTCATAATCTTTTCATAAAGTGGGCTGATATATAAAAGTTTTCTACAGGTAAAGTTATACTCTTGTTTAACTGAAAGAGTTATCCATAAGAAGATAAGTAACAAAATAAATTCTTGGTGTATCATAAAATGAAACGCTATGGCTAGGTATAGCGATAGCTATGCTCTAATTAAGATAATATTTGAATTATACAACACAGCAAAGACAGAATCATAATTCTCTGACCTCTAGTTTTCCCTTCTTTACTTTAATGATATATTCACCCTTGTCATTAAACCGTGTTGCTTTAGTTACAAATTCAGGCAGTAAAATCCTTTCCCCGCGAAAAGCTAATGCAGATATAATTTCCTGATCTGCAGCAAAATCCAAATTAATGTCTTTCATCACTTCTTCAGCGACAATTTTTTTATCTTTATGGAGGCATTCTTCAGTACGACGGAAAAAGTATTGGGCAATCTGATCAGCAAGGTTAAGAGTAGAAATAGATTGTAATCCCTGCAGTCCAGGAGAAATATTCGCTTCAATGACTAATGGACCTAAAGCTGTTTCTAAGATATCAATCCCGCAGACTTCTGTTCCTAAAGCCTTCGCGGTCTTTAACGCTATCTTTTGTGTTTCCAAACTTAATTGTGTAGACTCTCCTTTTCCCCCGGCGTGGATATTTGCCCTATTTTCTCCTTTCTGGGCCTGGCGTTTCATGGCAGCAACAACTTTTTCTCCGACGACTAGAGCTCGGATGTCCGCTCCTTCCGTATCAACATATTCTTGGATGATAAATGGCTGGCGTAATGCTTCTAAAGCGTCAAGCAACGAAGAAGCAGAACTTTGCGAGTCGGCAAACATGACGCCTTTTCCTTGTGTTCCTTCAGGAAATTTCATAACGATAGGATAATTAATGCGAGTGAGAAGGCTCTTTGCTTCAATGATTGACGGGGAAACATAGGTCTTGGGCATAGGAATGTTATGCTGCTGTAAAACCAAATGGGTAAGTAATTTATTGTGAACAATAGTATAAGCATTTTCTTTGATAGGCATATAAGGAACTTTTCCTTCGAGAAGAGCTGCAATAGAGCGAAGGAGATGGGCATAACGAAATGATCCTTTGAGAAAAATGCAGTCATAGTAATCAAGAATTTTTCCTTGATAATAAATCCCTCCTTCCTTGCCTAGTTTAACTTCGATCTCCTTTAAGCTGATTAGATCTACTTGAGTAAAATATTTTTTCATCGCTTCAGCTGTCCATTGCGAACTGACACTTCCTAACGAGATGATGGCTGCTTTCATTTTTTGGTTGTTTTTGTTGTTATTATTGTTATTGTTGTTATTGTTATTTTTTAGGGTCGATTAAAAAATGCCCTTTCTTTAAGATATTTTGTCCGACCAATACCGGATATGTCATATGACTCCGATCGGCTAAACTAAAATCGGCTTCGATGATGTCTCCGTTTAATTTTAATTTTGATTTTACTATAGGACGCTTCAAATTTCCCGAAGCAGATTTGATCAACTTCGTCTTGATGATCGGGCCGAGACCGAGTTGTTTAGCAAGGTTACTGTCGATAGATGAAGCTGTCGCGCCTGTATCGATACGACCGATGACTTTTATTTCCTGCCCATCAGAACTAAACAGAGTAATCTCCGCAGTTAATCCCAAAATCACCCTATTTCCCATCTTTGTTGATAGTCCTTCTGCTTTTATAAGGTTTTTGGAAAACGATAAGAGGATTTTAGAACAAAAGAAAATAGGATTATGATCGATAGGCGATGATCGGTTAGAATAATCGTTTTTGAGAACGTTCTGAGAGTGGTATTAGAATAGCGGTCTTGGTGTTAATGTAATCGTAGCTAGCTGGTTATGAGGGGTAAAGAGAACGTATGGTTTAAAATCTTGAAGCTGATATCGAGTAAGAGTGTTACTCATCGTTTCAGGAGTTAACTTTGTCCTATGCTTATCCATAGCTTCCTGGAACCGCTTTCTAAGTCCTACTGCTGCATCACCAAGAGGGTTAGAAGCAGTAAGGCTGGGAGGAAATTGAATTTCAGCGTCGCTGATGCCTAGATACAGGCTAGAAATTCCATGGGGCTCAACATAGTTACGATAAAGATCCTTAACTCGATTGGATAATTCGTGATCTTCTCCGCCTTTAGAGTCCAGCTCGTTTAATTTATTCCTGTTTACCCACCAGGCTTTAAACCCAGAAGGAACTTGCCGAGAAATATCATTAAACGTTCTGAAAGCTTCCTTTACTCTGAATCGGGGCAACTTAAACTCTGCATCGATACTTCCATCATTAATCGCATCAACTATCTGTTGGGCATATTGGTCTGCTAGTTGCGGGTCAGGGACATATCCAACTCGAGTTTTATACCAATACGTATTAGCGCTATCTTGAGGTGTTAGGCTATACATAACTCGATGAGTAACTCCGTAGTTCATTGTTCGAAGAGCGAATTGTCCTGCACCGTCAAACTTTTTCTTAACATACAGAGAGATCAGATCCATAACTGCTTTTTCTACAATCATAGAATCCTCAAATAATTCTCGTAATCCTACCTTCTTTACGTCGGGCGGAGTTTCATCAACAACATAAACTCCTCGCCGTAAATGAGGATCAGGATGTTCTTTCCCAGGACTAGGTTTAAGGCTTGGCTGAAGACGTTCTACGCTTCGAACGACTGAAGGCCTGAATTTTGTATCGATGCAATCTCCAAAATGATTCTTTAAAATGTTCTCGACGATCGGCCGGATACTTACTAAACCGCGTCTGGAGTAATCTCCCGAATCACCTGGCTTTAACGAAGCGGGATCTTTTGGCTGAGCGAAGTATCGTGCTACAGCTCGAGCTGTAATCGTATAAACTAAATATGAAGCATGAAACCCTTCTGGCTGTTCGAAGCTTTGATGGATGTCAGAAAATCCTGGATGGACTTGAGCAAGATGACGAAAAATTTCCCATTCACTTGGTGCTAATGTTTCTCCAGTAAACCACTTTTCGATTGCGCTTCTTGAACGAAGTTCTGCTTCAGAAGAGGCTGATGTAGTGAGAAGCTGATGAACATGAGTTTCCATCATACGATATTCTTGAGGCGAAAAATCGTCTCCTGGCTCTTGAAAAATTCTGGATTCTAAATCAGGAGCTTCAATAATACCTTGATCATTCATTCCCCGTAATAATAAATCCCGCAGTTTAGGGACGTGTCTTTGGCTGTCAGTAACATGGATGTTGTCTCTAGCTTTTCTAAAATTAGGGTCATCAAGCAACAAAGAAGGATCATAATCTTTAGTGGTAAATTCTATCTCATATAATACCATATCTCCTGGCCTTAATTCTGAAGCATTTTTTTCAAAATAAGTTTCACCGCCCACGTGAACTAAGACTCTACTATCTGAACTCATGAAGGTATTACCTGAAGAAGTACTAACTAAGAGAGGGACGACTGGCTGTTTATGTCCTGGTCTTCGTTTTAGCTTCCTTGCCATAGTATAAATAACACTTCAGAAACACTTTGTAGTCAATTTTGCCCTATTATATATAAAGTTTTTCAGACGAAGTACGTGCATAGCGCCGTCATCAAGACAAAAAATTGGCTATTGAAGTAGAAACAATAGCTCTATTAAGAGTTAAAGATTTTTTGCTCGTACTCTTTGGTAGAAGTACCCTCTCTTGTTGTAAATAAAGTGCCAAGCCTTTATTTACAGCAAAAAAATAATGTTCATTTTTCTTGATGACCTCTTGGCGGCTATGCACATACCAGACAAAACATTTTTAAATGGAGTGCGACTTTTTCCTGAAGAGCAAGAATAACATCCCTTGACTTCAGCATGCCCTGGTAGTGTAGTCCGGACCAAGCCAAATTAACAATCGTTAGTTTTTTCTTGGGGACAAACTATCATACTGCCCTTTCGGCAACTTTTATATTAAGTTGAGAGAAAGGCAGTGACCCGGGTTCGAATCCCGGCCAGGGTAATATTTTTCTTTTCAAAAAAATAATTTAGACCATGGACGGCTCAAAAATACGATTTTTGTTTGCCGGCCAGGGTAATATATTTTCTAACTAGGCATTTTGTGTTTATTTCTTTATCAATTTTTAATTCTCTTTCCCTTAAATCTCACGTTAATTGAGAATATTATTTCCATCTAAAAATATTTTAAAAGAAATGTTTATATAAAACCACTTTAAAGGAGTAATCATGCGAAATCTAGAGCATTTTATTGCACAAGAAGGAAGATATAAAATAGGAAATGGTGAGAACTTTATTATCGGAAGAAGCAGAAGAATGCTGGAAGTCTATGATCTCATCGAAAGATTAGCAGATTTATCGATCAATATCTTGCTTTCTGGTGAGACAGGAACAGGAAAGACGTTAATTGCCAAGGCCCTCCATTATAACAGCAGTGTATTTAGAGAACGGCCATTTGTTGACGTGAACTGTCCCGGAATTAATCAAGGAATTGCTGAATCAGAATTATTTGGACATAAGAAGGTAGCTTTTACCGGAGCATCAGGAGATCGAACC
>JACOZM010000052.1 GCA_016181345.1 Candidatus Woesearchaeota archaeon | reverse complement strand
GCCAAACTAGGAATTACACTAACTACTGTAAGCAGCAAAGCAATGACAAAAAAGGTTTTGAAATTGGCCTTAAATAATTCCCAAGACTGCTTGATCAACTCGCCCACTGGCAGAAGTTTTTGATTCATATTTTTGGAGCAGGATACCGGAATCGAACCGGCACCTCAACCTTGGGAAGGTTGCATACTACCACTATACTAATCCTGCCAAAGGTTATGTAATTATAGCTTTTAACGTATAATTTGCCAAACGCGAACATTTGCAGTCTGGCTTGCCAGCCATTCGACAAAACCAGAACCCTCAATAAGGATGTGCTTGGCGTGCCATTTGGTAACCCCATCAACTTCCGCAGTTTCAACAGGATAGATAATGTGATAGCCCAGGCGGCTGACAACAATTTGATCAAACACTTGCCCCTGCGGGGCAGAAATAATTTTGTTTTCCAACTCCGGCAAAATGTCCCCCCGCTCAAAAAATCCCATATCGCCGCCGAACTGGCCTGTTATTTTATCATCACTCTCCGCCTTGGCGATACTCTCAAAATCCGTGCCGTTTTTTATGCGCCTTAAAATGTCATCTGCCTTGTTTGAGTTGCGGTCAGAATAATATTTCACAGCAAGCTGAGCCTTAATCGCCGAAGACAAAACCACAAGACGGTCAAAGTCCCATCTAATGTCTTTAAGCTCTTCTTGCTTGTGTTTGGTCAAAAAAACTTTCTCTTGCGATTGCTGGACATCTGCGGGAAAAACGCCAAGATTTTTTGC
The DNA here is from genome assembly GCA_016181345.1 of Candidatus Woesearchaeota archaeon. Taxonomy (GTDB): domain Archaea; phylum Nanobdellota; class Nanobdellia; order Woesearchaeales; family GW2011-AR9; genus JACOZM01. The sequence continues at coordinate 6,784 of JACOZM010000052.1, read as the reverse complement.
TAGTGCTTGGGCTTTTAATTGCGCAATCAGCTGATTTCTTGCTGCTGCGAAACCAATATTTGGATCAAGACCAAAAGCTATCGCTTGATGCTGATTATGGTCATAGATTGAAACCATTGTGTTGCCGACAAAAAAAGCTGGGTAGATTTTTTTGAAAAAGACGCTTACCGGATCAGCAGAACCCGTGCCATAAGCTAAAAATAACGATAATAATAATCACGGCGATGACAATAAATTTTGCTTCGGAAGATTTTGTTTTTTGCTCTTGGACTTGAGAAGGTGAGGTTAAGGTTTCTTCTCTGCTTTCTAAGGGATCATTTCCAGGTTGATCAGGTTCTTGCAGAAGTTCGGCTCGCCGTTCGAGTTCTTTCTGATTCTCCTCTTCCAATCGTTTTCCTAAGTCTAAATCCATAATTGATCTTTATTTATTCAGAAAAAGAGGTATTTATATGGTTTATGGAAGTGGAGTTGATAGGTTCAGGAAAGTGATAGAAGAGGTGTGGTTGGATAAATAATGAGATAAAACCACCTTAAAAATGCTGATACAATAATTATTGATATCTTGGATTTTTTTCTTGTTGCTGGATCATGTTCTCACAGAGCATACGTTGATGAAGAGGAAGGATAGAAACTGCTTCTTCAAATGATCTTTTATGGTAGGTTCTTTGAATGTAATCATAAGCAATTGAACCCATCATCCCGCCACTTATTCCAGTAAACAGATATCCGATTAATTCCAGCTCATTCATTCTTATTTTAGAAGTAGGATATTTTAAAAATATTTTGTTTCATTTTTTCTTTTATGATCTTTTCTTGTTGTAAATAAAGTATCGACTCTTTATTTACAGCTTAAAATTTTGCTGGTTTTCATTTTGCGTTAGCAAAATTTTCTTGTTCACATTCTCTTTCATTTTTTTAAGATAGATGGAGAGCTTTTCTTTAATCTCTTCTTTCAATTTTCGGTCTAAACTCAACCTTTCTACTTCCTTTTCCCAATCCACGTCGGGAAGTTTCGTCAATGTTCCGAGAAATTTTCTTCCAGCTTTTTTAGCTTCAGCTTCAATGTCTTGGGAAACTTTTGTGCCAAATAGTTTCGTGGCTTGATATTTTGAAATTGAATTTGCTCCGGCTTTTAAAAGTAAGGAAACTCTTTCCGTCCGGTCTTCCCAAATTCCGCATTGGATGTCGAGCTTAGGGAAGGCTATTCTTAGCTTGGCTATCCACCAGGCTTGTTCTTCTGCAGTAGGAGCGGGGGTGTTCTGGAACATCGTGCTTTCCTGCGGAATAAGACCATAGATATGAATTTTATCTATCTGATATTTTTTAATGAATTCTTCCAGGAGTTTAACATCATCATGGGTTTCTCCCATACCAACGATAAAGGTCATAGCTTTCAGCAACTTGAATTCAGAAGCGGTTTCAAACATTCGCTCATATGGAGCTAGTGGTTTAGAAGGGCAGACAATTTTATGAAGTTCAGGATTAATCGTTTCTGTACTGCCAACAACTCCTTTAATATAAGGCAGATATTGCAAGAGAGTTTTTTTAGGGATCGGCCCGATGGACAGCCAGATCTTTTCCCCAATAATTTCGTTCGCAGCTTTAAGAAGTAAGCTAATCTCATCTGCTGAAAAAACACCTATCCCTCCAGTAAAAAATCCAATGTCCCAACCAAGATTTTTTGCGAGAATAAATTCAGCAAGGATAGAAGAGATTCTTCGTTTTGTCTCTTGAGGCTTTTTGTCTTTCGGCTGAGTGGACATATAACAGAACGTACAATCACCAATTGTACAGCCCCAGGAAAAGAAAATAGCCCGTTCAAAGCAGGTTTCTAAAGGAAAGTTTTGCTTATAGACTTGTTCTGCCTTTTGGATTAATGAGGATATTTCAGAGGTCATCTATCTCTATTTTTATGCTTATTTTATAAGATTTTAGGAAGAAAATGGAGTATATGGATATTATCTTTCTTTTGCAAGGTTTTAGCTCAATTTTATTCTGGTTTAGCTAATAAGCCTCGGTGCTTTGAACGTTTAATAGCCAGAGATAACACCCAAGCGCTAATGATCAGGAAGATAACGGAAAATAAGAAAGCATAGGCCAAACTTTGATAGTTGATCGCTAGCCCCTGTAGGCTTGCGCGCATTCCTTCAAAGACATGAGTTGTCGGTAGAAAAACCGCTATTTTCGCAGCCCATAACGGCAAGGCGCTTAGAGGATAGAAGACGCAGCTAAAAGGCTGGATGACCCAAATGATGCTCCAAGCTAAGACTTGCACTCTGCTTCCCCATCGGAAGATGAAAGAGCTGATCAATAAACCAATTCCCCAGGCAAATAAGAAGAGAATAAGAACAAATAATGAAAAGTGAAGAATGTTAAATGAAATTACTTTAAAGCCGTAAAGGAGGTAGGAGAGAATAGCCATAACAATAAAAGCAACAAATGATCTGACAGCTCCGACAATAAATAAAGAGATGGCTAGTTCTGATGTCCGCAAAGGAGAAGCAAAAAGGTGGTAGACGTTTCTTGTCCAGAAATTTTCCAATAAATAGACTGCTATGTCCTGGCTGGCTCTCCAGATGAATACCCATAACAAGATACCACCAAGAATGACATTGATCAAACGAACTTCGGAAAGGCCTTGGATAAAATATGTCATGAATCCCCAGATAAAAATATCTAAGATAGGCCAGTAAAAAACATCGAAAAGCCGATCAGCGCTATGAATCGTATCGTAGTAATAGTTCCAAAGCATGGCAGTTATTCGGTGAAGTTTCATGGTTACGTGTGTTTAGGTTTTTCCTATCGTTTATTTTCTCTTGATTTTTTAATAAAGTATTCTTCTAGAGTTGGCTTGTTTAAGTGGATATCGTCAAAAACTATTTTATATTTCACAAATTTTTCCAGTAATGGGTAAAGGATTTTTTCCCTATTCTTGACCCAGAAGACTAAGATGCCGTTATTTTCATCGAACGGAATATTTTCTCTGTGCAAAAGCTTTTTTGCTTCTTCAATATTATTAGAAAAGTGCAGAGAAACTCGCTGCAGGTTTAGTTCTTTAAGCAAACTTTGCGCATTGCCGATTTTTATAATTTTTCCTTGGTAGAGAAAAGCAATCCTTTGGCAAAGGCGTTCAACCTCCTGCATATAATGTGATGTAAAAACTATCGTGCAGCCCGTCTCTTTGTTATATTGCAATAAGTAATCCCTCACGATTTCAGCCATATCTGGATCTAAGCCAACTGTACATTCGTCAAGGAATAATAATTCCGGATCGTTTAAGAGGGATTTTACGAGGACGGTTCTTGTCCTTTCTCCTGAGCTGAGAAATTTAATCGGCGTGCGAAGATGAGAAGTGAGCATAAATTTTTCTGTCAGCTCTTGGATTTTTTTCTGATAGTTTTGAACTCCATAAAGCTTAGCATAAACAATCAGATTTTCCCTAACTGTTAGGCTTCTGTTGAGGTCGTAATACGCAGTGGCTATATTGCTTCTTGTTTTAATCTCTTCCTCGTGAATGAGGAAATCCTTCCCAAAGATTTTGATTGTTCCAGAATCCGGAAGGGTTAATCCGGTGAGGATATTGGTTAAGGTTGATTTTCCAGCTCCGTTGACTCCTAATAGGCCGAAGATCTCCCCTTTTTTAATACTTAAAGAAATATTGTCGATAGCTTTAACTTTTCCATTTTTTGACGGAAATGTCTTTACTAAGTTTTTTACTTCTATCACATTCATCTGTTTAGGAGATAGAAGATGGTATATAAAGGTTTAGAAAGGGGTATTTTTCATTTTTTAAGCTAACAGAATAATATCTTTTTGATTTTTTTTGATGATCATTCTTTTTAAGGGTTCCTAACCATCAGAGAGATGCTTTCACTGAGGTATCCTGCAACAACGAATCCGTGCTTTTCAAAGAATCTTCTAGGTCGAGATAAAGATTCGGCGTAAATTCTATGGTCTCTTTGTTTTAATGTAGTTAGTAACTCACTTCCTACTCCTGGCTGGAAAGATTCTATCTCTAAAATATCTAATACTATTTCATCAGGATGGCAGTTTAATCGTATTCCTCTTCTTGTTTCTATCGATCCTGCACTTCTTTCCCGATAACGTAGAACGCCAACAGCTTCTTCGAGAGTTTCTCCAGCAACGAGAACTGTATCCTCTGCTTTAATGTCTCTAGTTGTAAGGTAATCAATTAAGACCGGCTGGATAATCCCTAGAACTCTTCGAATATAAACTCCTCTTAGTAATACTTCAATCTCTTCTTGTTCAGTTCCAGATAATTGATGGATGTTCATGGTAAATAGAAAATTCTGTTATATTGAACGGTAATGTTTCGAAGTTGCTCTTTATGTGATGGGAAAAAAATAAATAAGCCCCTGGAGAGATCCTCACGCAAGATACCCTGTGCGAACGTATGTCTGAGGGATGTTCTGCGAAATCCCTCTTATTGAACATGAAATAAACAACGCTTCCATCAACCCTCAAAAAATAAATAAGCCCCTGGAGAGATTTGAACTCTCGATCTCCAGTTCATTCGGAAGCAGTTGATAGTCCTTTTCTGCTTATCCATACGAAACTGGCGCATTAGCCGCTATGCTACAGGGGCATGGGAGTGTAGAACTAGCATTTATTTAAAAATTATTTGATATTTATATTATATATTTATGATCATCAATCTCTTTCTTAAAATGAATCTTGAGAATTGGACTTGTTTCAGCTCTATTCTTCTATCCCTTTCTTCTTTTTTTCACAGCTTTTCTCTTCTTTTAATAACTTATGTGAGCGGTAAAAGAAATAGCCTAAAATAAGGAACGTCATTACTGGAGAAATCCATGTAGGAACGTCGTAATGAAATCCTTCGGCAACCATGACAATACCTAAGCCTAAGATAGAATACATCGCTCCATTTTTTAGATATTTGTATTTTTTAACTCGTTCGATATTCCCCATTGTCATTTGTCGGACAACTATAGCTCCTAGGCCATTACCTAATAAAATTAAAGGTACGGACATCGTAAAAGCAAATGCGCCGAGTACTCCGTCAACCGAAAACGTAGCATCAATAACTTCCAGATAAAGAATTTTGCTCCAATCACTTAAGCTACTTTCGCCATGAATCATTTCATGTTCTGTCTTCTCTGCATTTTGTTTGAATCCATGTGTTATAAAAAAAGCCGTTGAGCCGACGACTGCTCCGAAAGCCAAGAAGGAATCGATTTTCATCGCAAACCAGACAATAAGGGTTAACAGCAGAGATACTACTGCAAAAAACCAAACTGACTGGCGGTGAAAAAACTTTTCTACATGAAGCCCGTATGTTTTAGCTTCAAGGAAAAGCCAATGAAAAAAGAGAAAAAGAAGGAAAATTCCTCCGCCCATCATTAAGACAGGTGTTGATGATTCGATAGCTTCGATAACTATGGGATTCGAGCTAAAAGCAGCGGAAAGGGAGCCGAAAAATCCAAGCGAGGGAACGGTAATCCAAATGATTAGCCAAGGAAGAAATCCTCTGACGATAAATACTGCAAATAGAATGCCCCAGATAAGAAACCACCGTCTAGCTTTTTGAGACATTGTTCCGAGAACTTCAGCATTGATGACTGCATTATCGATACTGCTGACGGTTTCAAATAAACATAAACCAATGACGACTAAAATCATTGAGAGGATTTCCATAGATTTGTAAAAAGTATTAACTGCTTATAAAAATTATGTGTTTTTTTGTTTATTTCTTTCTATTTTTCAGTAGAATGGATCTCTTATCATCTGATTATCTCTCTTAGATTATCTTAACTGATCTGCTTTAACAATTCTTCTTTACTCTGATTTTTCTTTTGGCAAGAAGGACAAATAAAGTATTGCTTACTAAACCCTGGCTTTTTGATGATAGTGCCATTTAGTTTCTCTAGAAATAATTCTCCGATTGCCTCAGAGCAGATATCGCATTTTATCATGTTGTCAAGAATTGTACGTCTTTTTTAAATTCTTTCCTTTTCTTTTAAATAACTTATGAGCAAGAATCTTCACTCTTTATGGTTGGGATGAATTTAATTGCTTTTATCCCAAATATACAATGATGACCAAAAGAAATATAAAACTAGCTTCAAATAAAGTTGTTGAAGGATAAATATGAGGGATAAATAATAAAAAAAGAAGAACAACAAAATATGATCTATTGAGATTAATTATGGTATAGGTATTAAGGAAGGTTAACAAAAATATGATGAGAAAACGGATTGCAGTTATCGATCGAGAGAAATGTCATCCCAATGAATGCGGGAACTACCTTTGCGCTAAATTGTGTCCCGTGAATAGAGCAGGAGGAGATTGTATTTATCCTGGAGATGATGCTGGCAAAAAAGCAAGGATTGACGAACTCTTATGCACAGGATGCGGAATCTGCGTGAATAGATGTCCTTTTGGAGCGATTGAAATTATCAATCTTCCTGAAACGTTAAATAAATCTCCCGTTCATCGTTATGGTGAAAATATGTTTGAGCTTTATTCCTTGCCGACTCCACTCTTTGGGCAAGTTACAGGAATTGTTGGAAAAAATGGATTGGGTAAATCAACAGCGTTTAAGATCATGGCTAATCTTCTCAAACCAAATTTAGGAAACTGGAAAGACCCTCCTGAGTTTAAAGAGGTGATCAATTACTTTAAAGGAACGGAGATGCAGAGGTTTTTAGAGAAGCTTCAAGCTCAGAAAATTATGCTTTCTTATAAGCCTCAGCAGGTAGATTTGATTCCTAAGCAGTATAAGGGAACGGTTCGAGAACTTTTA